>JAFTAC010000039.1 GCA_017458805.1 Victivallales bacterium
CATAGCGAAACAAAAAAAAGGCAACGGAAGCCTTCTACAGCCACGCCAGCAGATGATCCCTGCACAAAGACCGTAAGTTCAGAGGTAATCTCTCATCGAAATTGGCATCGATTAGACCACATTGGCGTTGGTAATGCCTCTTGCTGCAGGTTAGGGCGACTTCGAACCGTTGCCGTAGCCACTGCGATCATCTCCTGGCGCATTTCGCGATAGTTTTGAAATTACCTCTTTATTGATGAAGATACGTGGCTTATGCCTTTGCGGCAGCGCGTTTGAATCCTTCGGCAGAGAGGTCGATGAACTTCTCATCGACGCAGAGGGCGATGCGGAAGTAGCCTGGGAAGCCGAAGCCACTGCCAGGGACGACAAGGATGCGCTCTTCGGCAAGCCTGTTGACGAAGTCGATGTCGTTCATGCCATTCGGGGCCTTCGGGAAGAAGTAGAAGGTGCCAGAGGGCATGGTGAACTCGATGTTGGCGGCGGTGAGGACGGCTGCCATCTTCTTGCGGCGGGAGATGTAGGCGGAGGGGTCTGCCTGGGTGCCGAGGGCGGCCAGCATGAGGCGCTGACCAAGGCATGGGGCGTTCACGAAGCCGAGGATGCGGTTGGTCATGGTGACGCCTGCCACCAGCGCGGGGCCTTCGGGCATGGCGGGATTCACGGCAATGTAGCCGACGCGTTCGCCAGCCAGCGCGAGGTTCTTGGAGAAGGAGCCGACGATGACCGTGTAGGTGTAGAGCGGCATGACGGGCGGTACCACCGCGCCGTCAAAGGCGAGGAAGCGGTAGGGCTCGTCGGAGATGAGCAGGATGGGACGTCCGTACTTGGCGGTGGCCTTGTCAAGGATTTTGCCCAGGGCCTGCAGCTCGTCAGCCGTGTAGATGACGCCGCTGGGGTTGTTTGGGTTGTTGATGATGACGGCGCGCGTCTTCTCGGTGATGGCGGCCTCGAAAGCCTTGAGGTCCAGGTGGAAGCCGTTTTCGGGGATGGAGGGCACCGACTTCAGGACACCGCCGAAGTTGCTCGTGTAGAAGCCGTACTCCACGAAATAGGGGGCGGGGCAGAGCACCTCTTCGCCAGGCGTCAGGATGGCGCGGAAGAGGCAGTTGAGGCCGCCAGCGGCGCCGCAGGTGATGACCAGGTTCTCCGCCTTGAAGGCGACGCCCTGCTCTTTGGAGAGGTAGTCGGCCAGGCCCGCGCGGACATCCGCATAGCCCGCATTGGGCATGTAGCCCATGCCCGCAGGGCGGTTGACCTGCTCAGGCAGCGCGCGCAGGGCATCGACGATGGAGGCGGGCGGCACCAGGTCGGGGTTGCCGAGGCTGAAGTCGCAGACGTTGTCCGCGCCGTATTTCTTCTTCAGCTCGATGCCTGCTTCGAACATTTTGCGAATCCAGGAGGAGCTCTTCTGGAAGGATTCAATTTGCGATGAGATGATTTGCATGGTTGTTCCTTTTGGGGGTTATCGCCGCGCTTGCGCACGGCGCACAGGACAAGTGGCGGAGGCCGCCGCGCTGAAGCGCGCGCACAGAACAGGTGGCGGAGGCCGCCGCGCTGAAGCGCGCGCACAGAACAGGGGAGCGCACCCCCCGTCCTTTGGGAGGCTTCCGCCAGCGGAAGCCTGCGGCACAGAACAAGCTTTACCCAATGGTTGCGCCTGAGGGGAGGTCGCCGTCGATGGTGACGAGGCGGAGAGTGCTGCCCGCCTTGGCGGCGAGGAGCATTCCGTTGGATTCGATTCCGCGCAGGGTGGCGGGCTTCAGGTTGGCGATGATGACGATGGTCTTGCCAATCAGATCCTCTGGCTTGTACCATTGGGCGATGCCCGAGACAATCTGGCGCTGTTCATCGCCCAGCTTCAGCTGGAGCTTGAGCAGCTTGGTTGTTTCGGGGACGGGCTCTGCGGCGACGACCTCGGCGGTCTTGAGCTGGACCTTGCCCACGTCCTCGATGGTGCAGGGGGGCATCTCGACAGGAGCCGCCTCCTTTTTCGCCTTCTTGGGGGGCGGGGGCAGAGCGTCCGCTGGGGGCTCTTCGTATTTGACCTTGACGAAGAGCGGCGGCGGGACGGTAGTCTTGGCGCCGACTGTCAGGCCGAACCAGTTCTGGAGGCGTCCGTAGTCAGGGGCGATGGCCTCTTCGGCGATGCCCAGAGCGCGGCGGATTTCCGTCATCTTGGTGGGCATGACGGGGTAGAGGAGGCCAGAGACCAGACGGAGGCACTCCAACGAGTTGCGGATGACCAGCGCCAGCTCGTCGTTCTTGCCTTCCTTTGCAAGCACCCATGGCTTCTGGTCAGTCCAGTACTTGTTGGCCTCGCGGACGGCATTCATGATGGTCGCCAGGGCCGTGTCCAGCTTCATGTTGTCGATGTTGACAGGAGTCGTATCGACGGCCTCCTTACAGAGCTTCCGCAACGTGGCGGAGGCCTCGTCCTCGGCGATGGTGACGTCGGGGACAAAGCCGCCGTTGAAGCGGTCGAGCATTGTGAGGGCTCTGGAGACCAGGTTGCCCAGGTCGTTTGCCAGCTCTGCGTTGTAGCGGGTGTTGAAGAGCTGTTCCGTGAAGTTGGCATCCTGGCCGAGGCTCATCGCAGCGATGAGGTAGTAGCGGAAGGCATCGACGCCGTACTTGTCAATCATGTCCATCGGGTTGATGACATTGCCCAGGGACTTGCTCATCTTCGTGTCGTTGGTGAGCCACCAGCCGTGCGCAAAGATGGTCTGGGGCAGCTCGACGCCCATCGCCATGAGCATGGTCGGCCAATAGACGGAGTGGGTTGTGAGGATGTCCTTGCCAATCAGGTGGTAGTTGACGGGCCACCACTTCTTGAAGGTCTCGTCGTCGGAGAGATAGCCGACGGCGCTGATGTAGTTGACCAGCGCGTCGAACCAGACATAGGTGACGTAGTCCTTGTCAAAGGGCAGCTCGATGCCCCAGGAGAGGCGGCGTTTCGGGCGGGAGATGCAGAGGTCCTCCAGCTTGCCCTTGCGCAGGAAGCCGAGGGTCTCGTTGCGGAAGTGGTCGGGCTGGATGAACTTCGGGTGCTCTTCGATGTATTTGATGAGCTGCTCCTGGTAGTTGCCCATTCTGAAGTTGTAGCTGCTCTCCTCGATTTCCTCGACCATGCGTCCGCACTCGGGGCAGCGTCCTTCCTTCAAGTCCTTTTCCGTGAAGAAGCGCTCATCGCCGACGCAATACCAACCCTTGTAGGTGGTCTTGTAGATGAGCCCCTTGTCATAGAGATCCTGGAGGGCTTTCTGGACGACGGTGATGTGGCGCTGCTGGGTGGTGCGGATGAAGTCGTCGTTGGTGATGCCAAGGCGTTCCCAGAGCTTCTGGAAGTGGACGACTGTCTGGTTGCAGTGCTCGATGGGGGTGATGTTGTGCCTTGCGGCGGCGTTCTGCACCTTCTGGCCGTGTTCGTCTGTTCCCGTGAGGAAGTGCGTGGGGATGCCCATCAGACGGTGGTAGCGTGCAAGGACGTCGGCGAGGATGGTGGTATAGGCATGCCCGATGTGGGGCTTGTCGTTCACATAGTAGATTGGTGTGGTGATATAGAACGATTTCATAACTTTTCCTGTTGTTTGATGAATTAAGAATCTCTAGAAGCTCTAGAATCTCTAGAATCTCTAGAAGCTCTAGAAGCTCTAGAAGCTCTAGAATTAACTTTTTCCCCCAGGCTAATGGTAGCCTGGGGTATCACATTCGACATAAGTGCCTTTGGTTATAAGAAACGTTATTCATAATTTCGTTGTAGTGTGCATAAAAAAGGTCTTTGTCTGCCTTTAGGGCAGACAAAGACCAGAAAAACAGTTGCTGTTATTCAATAATCTGTCTGCCGACTTCCCTGTTGCCGAAGAGGAGGATGGCCAGGACCATGAGGAAGGCCACCATGACCACGGTATAGGCTGCGCCGAAGAAGACGTAGGAGCCGGGGATGGATTTGTTGGCCGCCAGGGCGTCCGCCATCCAGAAGAGCTGCCAGTTTGGGACAACGGCGTAGATGGCGCTGGCGATGTAGCTGCCGCCATCGGGGATTGGGTGGGTGTAGGTGCCGCCAGAGGGGGTGTTGGGCGGGTTCACCGAACGTCTGAAGACGTAGGAGGTGAAACGCGCGTCCATGCCTTTTGCACCAGCTGGCACGTCCTTGACCTCATCCTTGATGCGGGTGACGGTCCATTTGTCCTTCTGCTTCTCCTTGTCGTAGCGGGCCATGAAGACAGGCTGTTCGTCAAGGTCGGCGACATTGTCCTTCCAGCCGTTTCCGTCCTTCCAGGTGGCCTCTGGGGTGTCTCCCATGTCCATCAGCTCGGTGGCCTTGTCGCTGTCGCTCCAGACGATGAATGCCTCGCCTGAATCGATGCGTTCGGGCCTGTTCCACTTCTGGACGCCCATTTCGGTGGGTGCAAAGGTATAGGTCGCAACCCAGAGCTGTGCTTTGCCTCGTGGAACGCTGTCCGCCCAGGGCTCGCGGGCGTGTCTGCCGACCAGGTAGTCGGACATGAGGCCGATGAGGAAGAGGACGGTGCAGATAAGCAGGTTGCTGATGAGGTTGAAGCGAGTGCTCAGGGTGGTGGCCAGGCTGGCCATGGCCCAGACGGAGTAGAGGATCAGAACCAGCGCGGGGACGACGTGCCAGGCAAGGCCTGGCACTTCGCCTTCGTACTTGAGGAACTGGCCCACGAGTGCGACGATGGTGATGGTGATGCAGAGCATGAACACCGCCATCATCGGGAACGAGGAGCGTGTGACGTAGTTGTGGATGCCCGCGATGACCAGGCCGAGGATGATGGCCCCGAAGTACATGAAGAACAGAGGCATGTCAATGCGGAACTGGTCGCCCGCAATGCGGAGGCTGATGAGCGTGGCGACGGACGTCAGGAAGCAGAATACCGTCACGGCGCAGACGATGCCCACGATTTTGGCGATAATGAACACGGGGCGCTGGACGGGCTTGGAGAGCAGCAGAAGCGCGGTGCCGTTGTCGATTTCGCGGGAAATCGCATAGCTGGCTATCAAGACGGCGACGCCCCAGCCGAACAGCATGGTGGTGGCCATGGCGCTATCGACGACAAGGCGTTCCTGGGCGCGGAACACGAACATGCTGAAGACGGGGAACAGGCCAATCAGGCAGAGGGCGCTTAGCAGAACCAATAGGAAAATCGGTTCGCGCAACGCCTCCCGAAAGGTGTTTTTCGCGACTTGGTAGAGGGCTGTGAACATTATTTGTTAGCGGCTTTGATGTTGGAGAGGTAGTTCTCGAAGTTTGACTTCAGGTTGCCGACGCGGAGGATTTCCTCCAGAGCGGTGGCGTTCTTGCTCCAGTCGTCACTGTCAAGCGTGATGACGGAGTAGCTGGCGCGTGCCTGGTCAACGAATGAGGCGGGCACGTATTTGTCGTTTCCCAGGACGATGATTCTCTTGGGGTTGACGTGCTTGACGATTTCGATGAACTGGTCAGCGTTGTCGGTGGTGGCCTTGGCAGGGGTCGGCATGAAAAAGAGCTGGTGGCTTCTGCCGTCGATGTCAGGGGAGATGACGAGGACAGGCTGCTTGCTATAGTACTGGGCGATTTCGGCCA
>JAFTAC010000354.1 GCA_017458805.1 Victivallales bacterium
AAGAAGCACCAGTTTGCCTGGTATCCCATGCGTCTTCATATAGGTCGTTGCGGCGAGGAACGCCCCGATGGAGGCCGTGCAGATAAGGTTGTGCCCGCAACCATGACCGACTTCAGGCAACGCATCGTATTCGGCGGCAATGCAAAAGACGGGGGAGCCTTCACCCACCTCCACGCGGTAGGCGGTAGGCTGCTCATATACGGGTGTGGCTGGCTCGAAGCCAGCTTTCTTCAGCAGTTCCACCTGGGCTGCGCACGCCTTGACCTCCTTGTAGGCCGTTTCGGGATTCTCCCATATATAGTCGGCCAGTTGCCGCAATTCCCCACGCTTGCTTTCAACAGAGGCCTTTAGCTCATTGATCAGATTTTGCATTGTCAACGTCCTTCTTTTGAAAATCTAATATTCACGATTCTATGCTTCTGAACTTCCAGGATGCGGATGGTATAGCCACGGTAGTTGAAAACTGCCCCCTTGCGCGGTATGCTGCCAGAAAGCTTTAGGGCCAGGCCTGCCGCAGTCTCATACCCCTGGTTCTCTATCTTGAGGCCGAGCACGGCCTCAAGCTCGCGGATATCCGTCTTGCCATCGCACTCGAACACGCCGTCCGCAACTTTGCGGATAGTGGTCACGGCCTGGTTGCGCAAGTCTGCGATGCCTCCCACCAGCAGCCCGATGAGGTCCTCGCTGGTCACCACGCCCACTACGCCGCCGTATTCATCCACGACCACCATCATGGGGCTATGGCTGTTGCGCAGGTCGTTCAGCACCGCCCCCACCGTCATGCTCTCGGGCACGAAGCTCACGTTTCGGTCAATCAGCTTGGCAATCGGCTGGCACGCCACCTTCCTGTAGGCTTCTTCATCGTTGAACGGCTGCAGGGTGTAGATGCAGCGTCGCAGGCTGATGAGCCCCACGATTTCATCCACGCGCGATTCATACACTGGGAAGCGGGTGAAGCCCGTCTCTTCCGCCAGCTTGATGACATCATCCACCTTTGCGGTTGTGGGAAGCGACTTAACATCGACCAGGGGCACCATGACCGTCTCGATGGGCTTGTTGTCAAACTCAAGCACCGACGACATGATTTTGCGGGCCTCCTTGTGAATCACGCCATGCTCCTCGGCCACCTCCGCAAGGACCTTCAAGTCCTCGCGGCTGACCTGTCCCAGCTGCGCGTTCTCCTTGGCGCCCAGCGCCCGTGCCAGACGCGACGATATTGCGTCCATTGCAAAGACGGCGGGCGTAAACAGTATCCTAAAAAACTGTAGCACCCTCGCCAAGGCCAGCGTCAGTCCTTCCGCGTGGTTTCGGCCAATGGCCTTGGGCACCAGTTCGGAAAAAAGCAGAAGCGTCGGAGTGACGACGACGGAGGTCAGCAGGCTCTGCATCCCTTTGGTTGCACCGAGCCATCCTGCATATTCCGTTTGCAGAAAGGCTGCCACCAGCACCGAACCCACCAGCGTGGTGATGCTGACATGCACCAGATTGGTGCCGAAAAGGACAGTGCCGAAGAACGAGCCAGACTGTTCCAGCTGGCTCATTGCCAGCTGGGCAGCTTTGCTGCCTTGCTCCGCCTGATCGCGCAGCCAGGTTTTGTTGACAGAGGTGAACGCCGTCTCTATGCAGCAGAAAAGCGCCGCAAGGAAGTAAAGGAGCAGCAGAATGACGATGGTGAAAAACAGGTTCATGGCGCCACCTCCTGCCTTGAAGGCTTTTCAGGCTCCGCAGATGGCTCCGTCGTTGTTTCCGTCTGCGCTTCTGGCGGAATGATTTCAACACTCCTGACGCGCCGTCCGCT
This sequence comes from Victivallales bacterium, assembly GCA_017458805.1. Taxonomy (GTDB): domain Bacteria; phylum Verrucomicrobiota; class Lentisphaeria; order Oligosphaerales; family Oligosphaeraceae; genus RGIG3456. The sequence continues at coordinate 1,799 of JAFTAC010000354.1, forward strand.
CATGCGTTTGACCACCAGGCGAGTGCCGTCCTCAAGTGTGATGGAGGTGCCTGGACGCGGAATGACCTCTTCGCGTTCCATAATCAGCCCGCCAACCGTGTCGGCCACGCAATCATCAATGTCGAAGGAGTCGCCCATAACCTTCTGGAGGGCGCGCAGATGGGCGCGTCCGTCGCAGGTGGCGGTGCCGTCCTTGCGATAATGCACGGCGTCCTCGTCCTCTTCGCCGCTGGCGAAGCGCCCCACAAACTCCTCGATGATGTCGTTCATGGAGACGATGCCCGCCGTGCCGCCATATTCATCCACGACCACGGCAAAGCTGACCGCCTTCTCACGCATGGAGATGAGCAGCTTGTCGATGGGGAGCGTGCCTGGAACGAATGAAGCGGCAGAAAGCGGTTGTCCTGGCTGTCCGTTCTCCACGTTCTCCTTGAAAAAGGCAAGTGGCATGTCGAGTTCTGCACGTCCCCGCCAGTGCAGGATGTCAACTAGTGAGAACATGCCCCAGATGTTGTCAATGCTGCCGCTATAGACAGGATACCATGAATGGCGTTTGTTCTTGGCAAAGTCAAAGGCCTCGCGTAGGGTCATGGTATCGGATATACCGACAACTTCCATGCGGTGCGTCATAATCTCCTTCACATCGATGGAGCTCAAATCCACGATGCGCGCCAGCATGTTGTACTCTTCGCCATTTGTCGCACCTGTCTCCTGGCTCACTGATATGCTGGAAATCAGCTCTTCGGTCGTGATTTCCTTCCAAGGTCCCACAGGCTTCTGCCCCAGCAGGCGCAGCACCACGTCGCATAGGATTCTCAAAAGCCAGGTGATGGGTGAAAACAGTGTCCGCAGGCTGGAAAGCAACGGCGCGGCCTTGCGCGAAATCTGCGGTGCGTTGGAGTAGGCCAGCACCTTCGGAGTCTGCTCGCCGAAAATCATCAGCAGAGGCGTGACGATGACAATGTTCAATAAGGAACGCAGCAGCTGCCCCGCACGCTGTACATCATCCGCCGTCATGTTCGGCATGGCCTTTGAAAGCAGTCGTTCCAGTGTGCCGCCGCCTTCTGCCATCCCCTGCGATAGAAACGCAGAAAACAGAGCCGCCATAAGCACGTTCACAAACATGTTCCCGACTAGAATCGTGCTCAACAGGCGCTGAGGCTGCCTTAACAGAGTGAAAACCAGACGTTCCACGCGGCTTCCGCTGCTCATGCGTTTCACCTCTGTTCGGCTCAATGACATCAGGGCCGTCTCGGAGGACGAAAAGAAGCCTGAGAAAAACAGCAGAAACACGATACCCAATAAAAGCGCAACGGTTGGAAGGCTCATAACTCACACCTCCCCGTGCTTTGGGCTATGGGACGAACGCAATATCGTCCAGGACCTCCAGGGTCGTCTGAATTCGTACTCTCTTTGCTCTCTTTATTCATATTTTTCCTTGGTTTTGGGGGCTGCCACAGGTCTGGCTATTCAGCTAAAGTTATGTTCCCAGGGGAGTTTGGCGTAGGCCGCGTAAGCGGCCAGCGCACGATAGTGCGCAACAATCGTAGCCCAATGCAAGCGCCCTTGGGCGCGAGCATTGGGAAGTGCCGCCCCCATGACTTCGCGCCCGGAGGGCGCAACAAAAACATTGCATTTTCCAACTCTCATGGGGAACAGAGCATCAGCTGAATCTCCAGCGGTTGCACTAGCCCCAGGCTTTTTCTCACCATCCTGCCACAGCCTTAAAGGGCGATGCCCCCCTAGCAGGCAGGCTGCAAGTGCTGGTCCTCAAAATGTTTTTTTCAGGAAGGCGATGCTCTTTCCCGCAATCTCTTCGGGCGGGTAGATGAAGTTGAACACCTCGACGGAGGCATAGTCGTCATAGCCTATTTCCCTGATGCCTCGCACGATGGGCTCATAGTCCGTATCGCCCCAGCCTGGCCCATCGAGATTCGCGTCATTCACATGGAAATGACCAACATAGCCCTTTGCACCGCGGATGATTTCATCCAGCGGACGTCCTTCACCGCACATGGCCTTGACATCGATGTGTACCTTGAAGTTGGGGTGGTTGATCTCATCGCACATTTTCACGCCTTCGGCGACCGTGTTGATGAAATCGGTTTCCTTGGTGCTAAGAGGTTCGATGCAGAGATTGACCTTGCGCTCGGCTGCCGTGTCCATCAGGGAGCGGAAGGTTTCCACCGACCAGTCCCATGCCTGCTTGTAGCTCACGCCAGGCAGAAGGTTGCGGCTTTTAGGTGAACCGATGACCATGCGGTCGCCGCCCAGGTCCGCACAGAAGTGGATAAGTGCCTCGAAGTAGTCGCGTGTACGGCGGCGCAGCCCCTTGTCGGGACAGTCAAGGTAGAGGCCTTCAGGTTTGGTCAGCAGCCAGTGCAAACCGATGATTTCCACGCCCGTCTTTTCGGCGGCGGCGCGGATTGCATCACGCCGTGAAGCAGGAACGTCCAGCACGGATTCGGCGATGGTGAAAGGGGAGACTTCCACGCCCTGATAGCCCATGTCCCTGGCCAGTTTGAAGGCATCCTCCACTGGCCAGCCAACGCAAAACTCGTTGCACATCGCAAATTTCATTGGTATCTCCTTGTTTAAAATCTTGTGGATTGTCGCCGCAAGTCGTGTGCCGCCAGCGAGATGCTGGCGGTTTTACCCCAAAAAGGCATTGTCTATCAGGCGTGTTGTGCCGAAATAGACGGCGGCGGCGAGCAGGGCGGGCCTGTCGGCCTTTGCCAGCGGCTCCAGCGTGTCCTGAGAGTTAAGGACGATGTAGTCGATTCTCCCCTGTGCCTCCTCCACGCTTTTTCTCACGATGGCGATCAACGCTTCTGCGTCCTTCTCTCCAGCTTTCCAGGCGGCTTCAGCAGCAAGGATGCCGCGTGAGAGGCTAAGCGCACGGGTGCGTTCGTCGGGGCTCAGGTAGCGGTTGCGGGAGCTCATCGCCAGGTTGTCTGGTTCGCGTACAAGGGGCGATGTGACGATTTCAATGGGGACGTTCAAGTCCCGCACCATCCGCTGGATAATCAACGCCTGCTGAGCGTCCTTGCGCCCGAAAACGGCGACATCGCTCCGCACGATGTTGAAGAGCTTCAGGCAGACCGTGCAGACACCGCGGAAGTGGATGGGGCGCGTCACGCCGCACATCGGCTTGGAGAGCTTCTCCTCCACAACCCAAGTGGAGAAGTCAGGTGCGTACATGACGGCGGGCGTCGGTGCAAAGATGGCATCCACGCCATTGGCCTCGCAGGCCTTGGAATCCCGCTCAAAGTCCCTGGGGTACTTGTCCAAATCTTCCGTCGGTCCGAACTGCGTCGGGTTCACAAAGATGCTGACGACCACCTTGTCGGCCAGTTCATGCGCACGGGCCACCAAAGACATGTGCCCTGCATGGAGGTAGCCCATCGTGGGCACCAATGCCACTTTTGCGCCTTCCGCATGCCATTTCGCGCTCGCGGCGCGCATCTCTTCAACTGTTCTGAAAACTTCCATAACTTGATTATTTCCTTTAACGATTATGTGTGTTTGTCTCCTGGAGAACCACCCTATAGGACCTAATCCCTAGAAGGCCTAGAGGACCCAGTGGACTTAGTTTTAGAAGACCTAATCCCTATTTCGTAAAGTTTCCCTCCGCAGGGAACTTGCCTTCACTCACCTCCGAGAGGTAGCATTTGAGGGCATTGACTGCATTGTCCGCAAGGGTGGCGTACCTCTTGGCATGGCGTGGCAGGAAGGCGCCGCCAAGCCCCAAAATGTCCGTGATGACCTGAATCTGACCATTGCAGCCAGGGCCTGCGCCGATGCCGATGGTCGGGATGTGGAGCTGTTTTGTGATGCGTTCTGCCAGGCTTGCCGTCACGCCTTCCAACGTCACAGCGAAGGCTCCCGCCTCCTCGACGGCAATGGCATCCTCCAAAATCGCATCGGCCTCTGCGTCGCTTTTGCCGTGCATGCGGTAGCCACCCTCCTTTAGCACAGACTGCGGCAGAAGGCCAACATGAGCAAACACGGGGATGCCGCTATCGACCAGTCTGCGAATCAGCGGGGCAAATATTTTGCCGCCCTCCAGTTTCACACCGTCGGCACCGCACTCCTTCAGATAGCGGCCTGCGTTGCGGATTGCTTCCGCGTCGGAAATCTGGTAGCTCATAAACGGCATGTCGCCTATTACCATAGCGCGCTTGGCACCGCGGCAGACTGCGGCGGTTAGTATCAGCGATTCCTCCATCGTCACGGGAATCGTGTTCTTGTAGCCCAGAACCGTGTTTCCTGCGGAGTCGCCGACGAGGATCAGGTGAATGCCCGCCTCATCCGCTATCCGTGCGAAAATCGCGTCATACGAGGTGACGCACACGATTTTCTCGCCCGCCTGCTTCATCTTCCACAGGTCGCGAACGGTCAGTTTCTTGATGTCATCCATAACTATCTCCTTTGC
>JAFTAC010000355.1 GCA_017458805.1 Victivallales bacterium
GATGATCTGCAATTCGAACCGCATAGCGCTTTTCATCGACGAAGAGCACAAGACCACCCAGAACCTGCTTAAGAGCAAGGCGTTCACCGTGAGCATCGCCGACCGCGCCCACATGGATGTGGCCGACTTCTTCGGCATTGCGTCAGGGAACAAGATGACCGACAAGTTCGAGCGCACGGGGTACACGGCGGTCAGGAGCGCCTTTGTAAACGCCCCCGTCATAGAGGAGTTCCCCGTGGTCATGGAATGCGAACTTGCAGAGGTCGTGCAGAACGACAGTTTCTACTGCATTGTCGGAACAATCGTGAACACTGCGGCTGAAGAGTCCGTCCTGGATGGCAAGGGAAAAGTCGATCCGTCAAAAGTGGATGCGCTTATCTTCGATCAATTCCAGCACGGGTACTATGCTGTCGGCGAGCTGGTTGGCAAAGCCTGGAACGCTGGTGCGCCGCTGATGAAAAAGAACTCGTGACGCTCAAGGCGGATGCCTGGCTGTCTTCGCCAGGGCAATAGCCTCCGTGAATACTCCTGTGGTTCATGTCTCATGGAGGCAATTGCCATTGCCATGTTTCTGCATCAAGAGCACATCTCCACCAACCATGTGCCCGTCCAGGGATGCCGCATGGCTTCAGCCGGCGCATTTCGCGCTAGTTTTGCAATTACCTCTTAAGGATAAAATCCGAATGAAATCAGGGGCAGTCTCGAACAACAGTGGGAAAGTAAAATTGAAAATCACCAAAATTGAAAGCATATTCGTCGGGGCGAAGACTCCAGGTGTTGGGCTTCTTTCCAACCGCAATTACCATTATGTCCGTGTGCATACCGATGAAGGGATTACTGGTCTGGGCGAAGCCACGCTGGAAAGCCATGACCACGCCGTGGCAGGAACAATCAAGGACTTGGAATGTCTGGTGATTGGTGAAGACCCGACGCGGATTGAGTATCTCACGCAGAAAATGGTCAAGCAGCTTTTCTGGAAGGGCGGCGTCATCAAAGGCAGCGCCATTGCAGGGATTGAGCTTGCTTTGTGGGATATCCTCGGCAAGGTATCGAACTTGCCTGTTTACAAGCTGATAGGCGGAGCCTGCCGCGATAGGATGCGCGTCTATGTCAACGGCTGGAGCGGCGGTTCCCTTGATCCGTCCGTGGTTCGTGAAAAAGCGCAGATTGCCATGGCCGCAGGATATGATGCTTTTAAATTCAGCCTGGCGCTTCCTGTGTGGAGCGTCAACGATCCTGCCAATCTACGCAAGATCGAAGTGGTTGCGAAAACCATCAGGGAAACGGTCGGACCCGATGCCATGCTCATGTATGACGGGCATGGGCGATACGACGCCGATCTCGCAATCCGTATCGGGCGCATACTGGAAGCATACGACTTCACCTTTTTCGAGGAACCGTGCCAGCCTGAAGATGAAGAAGGGCTGGCGAAAGTTGCATCACGACTTGACATCCCTGTTGCCACAGGGGAAAGACTCTCGTTCCTGCCTGAATTCAAGCGTCTGCTGACGCGGAACTGCGCCTCGATCATTCAGCCTGACATCGGACACAGCTGCGGCTTTGGAACCGCGCTCAAAGCTTCGCACCTGGCTGAAGCGTTCAATGCGTTCGTCGCCCCGCACGGTCCCATGAGTCCAGTCATCACCACGGTTTCGCTTCATCTGGATGCCGTGATCCCGAATTTCCTGATACAGGAGAGATTGTTCTTGAACGACTGGCGCAACGAGGTCATCACCGAGCCTATCCAGGTGAAGGATGGCTATGTGTATTTGAACGACAAACCTGGCTGGGGGATTGAGCTGAATGAGGAGCTCTGCAAGGCACATCCTGCAATTCCCTCCTACACGCCTCAGCTCACCCGTCCAGACGGCGCAGTCTGCGACTGGTAAAGGAGACAGCGGAAAATGGATGATTTCAATGGGAAAACCGTATTGGTGACTGGCGGATCACGGGGGCTTGGCGAAGCATTCTGCCGCGAATTCGCCCGTATGGGCTGCAAGGTGATTCTGAACTACGCCCATGGAAAAGACGTGGCGGAAGCTGTGGCTTCCGAAATCGGTGCGCTGGCATATTCCTGCGACATTTCCGATGAAAAAGCGGTGGAAAAGATGTTTCAGGATGCGGGACCAGTGGATATTCTGGTCAACAATGCCCGAATCGATCCCTATAAACGGCCAGCCGACGCCACGGACGGAGAGTGGTGGGACCAGGTGATGAGCGTCAATCTGAAAGGGGCTTATCTATGCGGAAAGTTTGCGCTGGAAGGGATGAAAAAGAAAAACTGGGGGCGGATGCTTCATATTTCCTCCATCTGGGCATATCAGAAACCGAATGAACGGATGCTTTCATACGCGGCGGCCAAGTCTGCCATGCATGCCTTGAGCCGTGGATTTGCCGCGATTGGAGCACCTTACAACATCACCTCCAACGTGCTGGCGCCAGGACTCATCATGACAAAACTGGTTTCCGAACGACTGACTGGAGAAGCACTCGAACGGGAAATTGCGACCATTCCCCTTGGACACGGCGAATCCCCACAGGAGATCGCCCTGGCAGGCATCAACATGATTCGTTCATCGTTCATCACGGGAGAAGTTCTGGACATCAACGGCGGCGCGTTCATGCGACCATGACCATTATTGAATCGGCTGTTTTTGCGACGATGCACTCTGCTCTTCCCGAACAAACTGCACTGCACTGTTTCCATAACGCTATGTTCCTAAAGTAGGGTAGTTAACTAAAGGCATTTTTTAGAAACCACAGATTACACAGATTACACAGATGTTTTCAGCCGCATGCGCGGCTGAAAACGGGTTATTTATGGGGTACGACAAAATGAACTGCGAAGTGCCGCAAATGCGGCACTTCGCATCTGTGTAATCTGTGTAATCTGTGGTTAATAAACTATCCTTATGGGGAGCATAGCGTTCTATAAACGACCCTGCTGGAGGACAGAGCGTACCGCAAAAGAAGGGGACACGGATGTTTTTTTCAATGGACCGATTTGCAATTTGAAAAAAACATGGTAAATTAAGCAACTGTTAATCCTGAAGACTGGGGTTGTAGCGCAATTTGGTTAGAGCATCGCCCTGTCACGGCGAAGGTCGCGGGTTCGACCCCCGTCAACCCCGCCAGCTTGTTTTTGGTGAGCCGCAGAGTTTTGATTCTGCGGCTTTTTTGTTGTCTGCGACTTGACAAGTGTCGAAATGCTGGTTATTTTTTGAAGTGTTATTTCCCAAAATAATCACAGGAGCTATTTATGTCTGATCGCATCAACATCTGTTTCATCGGCTGCGGGCGGTTCGTCCGCAATTTTATCCCCCTGTTCAAGGCGCATCCCTTTGTGGAAAGCGTTTCTGTGTGCGACATCTTGAAGGACCGCGCGGACGCATACGGGAAGGAGTTCGGCGTGAGCCGCGTCTTCTATGACTTCAACGACGTTCTGAAGGACAGCAAAATCAACGCTGTCGCCATCTTCACGCAGCGCCAGCTTCACGCTCCGCTTACCATCGCCGCATTGAAGGCGGACAAGAATGTCTATAGTGCCGTGCCGACAGGGCTGACGGTCGAGGAGATTCAGGAAATCGAGCAATTAGTACGTGAAAAGCGACTGATTTTCTCCAGCGGAGAGACTGGTGCCTACCGCGCCTGTTCCGTCTTCTGCCGCAGTAAGATACTCAGCGGTGAGATGCGCAATTTCGTCTATGGCGAGGCGCAGTACAATCACGACATGCGCCACTTCTACGACAGCTACAAGCACTCTGGCGGTCCTGACTGGAAGAAGGTGGCTGGCTTTCCGCCGATGCTCTACCCGACTCACTCCACCTCCATGATACTCTCCTGCCTGCCAGGCGTCTATGCCACAAAGCTGGCCGCGTTCGGCTATCGTGAGAAGCAGGATCTGGACATTTTCGGCGAGAACGGGCAGAACTACTGGAACAACCCCTTCTCGAACACCAGCGCCTTGATGCAGCTTTCAAACGGCGGTATCGCACGCATCAGCGAAAACAGGCGCATCGGCTGGCACGCACCCCAGTCCTACATCTCCAACTTCCATACGGAGACCGCCTCATACGAGTTCTCCGTGATGCACCACTACTATTCGACCTGGGACAAGACCGACCCCAAGAAGATTGTACTGACAGAGGTGAGCGACCAGCTGAATCCGCCCGAGCTTCAGGCGCGCATCAACGACCCTGCGATGGTGCAGGAGTGCGGGCAGGGCTTCGGCTTTGTCATGACCTCGCCCATCCAGCCGCAGGAGCGCATCCCCAAGGAGCTGGATGGCCTGCGGAACGGCCACAACGGCACGCATAAGTTCATGTGTGATGACTTCTGCCGCTCAGTCCAGACAGGCAAGCTCTCGCCCACCAACATCTGGCAGGCGGCCCGCTTCAACATCCCTGGCATCATCGCGCACCAGTCCGCCATGCGGGACGGCGAGACGATGACCGTGCCCGATCTGGGCAACCCGCCCGCCGACTGGGAAGTTTTGCCGTTCTAACAACTGGGGCCGCAGGTAGCTTCCCCCACGCCGCTTCGCTTGCCTGGGGAAGCCATCCAAAGCGGGGCGCGCGCTCTGAAGGAGCACGCTATCAGGACGATTGGAATCGCCGCGCATTTGCGCGGCTTGGTTGGTGGTTTGTTAATTGTGCGCACTGTTCGAAGTCGTGTACAGTTTTGGCGCGTTTGCGCATGCCACAAAGGAATATATAATTATGCTTGATATTCAACCCTATCTTTACGGCGTGCATCATATAGAGCAGTCGGATGCAGGCGTTGTCTTCCACCGCATGAATGCCGAGCTGGAGGCGTTCTATCATTACAATGACGCGGCGTTTCTGCGGGCGACCTGTGCCACGAATGTGCGCCTTCGCTTCCGCACCAACAGCACGAAGTTGTATCTGAAGATGGCATACGGGCAGTTTGCACGCCCAATCAGCTGCGTCAATGTGCTGGTGGAAGGTGCTGACCCCATTTGCGTGGATGCGGAGAAGGTGGAAGAGGGCTTTTCAAAGGAGATTCCCTTGAATACGAATGGCGAGATGCGGGATGTTCAGGTGAGCTTCCCGCATCTGGCGCAGGTTGTTCTGCAGGATTTCAGGCTTGAGGAGGGTTCGCGAATCGAGGCGGCTTCTCCGCTCAAGGGCAAGATGGTCTTCGTCGGCGATTTGATTTTCCAGGGTATGACCAGCTCCTGTGCGGAAAACAGCGTCGAGGCTATCTTCGGCAGGATGCTAGGCTGCGATATCCACAATCTGGCAGTGGGCGGAGCCGTCATGCAGCCAGAGGCCGTCAGACTCTCCCGTGCGCTGGGCGGCACGATGGTGGCCATCAACTTTGGCGTGAATGACTTTGCGCAGGCCATCCCGATGGCGGTCTTCGAGCTACGCACCCGTGAAGCGGTCAGGCTGCTGGCGGAGGACGCTCCGAACCGCAAGCCATACGTCGTCGTCCCGATTCCCTTCCCCGGCGAGAACGGCCCGAACAAGGAGGGGCTTGTCAGCGAAGACTATCGAAACTGCATCCGCAAGGCAGCAAAAGAATACCCTGCCATCACGCTGGTCGAAGGCATGGAGTTCTATCCCAACGACCGCAAGTACTTCATTGACAGCTGCCACCCGAACGACGCTGGCTCCGCGCTTTATGCAGATGGCTTTGTGAAGGCGGTCAGGGTGTAACGACGACGTCCTCGTCGTCGCAAAACCATGCCTATGCCAACAAAGTCAGGGGTAACGACGACGTCCTCGTCGTCGCAAAACCATGCCTATGCCGACAAAGTCAGGGGTAACGACGACGTCCTCGTCGTCGCAAAACCAAACAAACTCCATTGAGACGGCTAATCACAGGATAACCACAATGCATACATACAAGACACTGACAGAGGATTTGGAGAAATCTGGCCTGAAGCGGGATGACGCGATTCTCATCCACTCCTCGATGAAGTCCATCGGCGAGGTGGAGGGTCGTGCTGACACTGTGTTGGACGTCCTGATGGACTACTTTGGAAAGGAGGGGCTGCTGGTATTTCCCACGCTGACCTGGAGCAATGTGAACGCCGACCAGCCGATATTCGACGTGCGGAACACGCCCTCTGTTGTGGGCATCCTGCCGCAGCTCTTCCGCCAGCGTCCCAATGTCTGGCGTTCCCTTCACCCCACCCACTCCGTCGCGGCGTATGGTCCCGAGGCGATACCGTTCGTGGAGGGACATGAACGTTCGGATTCACCTGCAAACAGCTTTTCTCCATGGAGAAAGCTGATTCTCGCCAAGGCGAAAATCATGTTTTTGGGGGCAACCATCTCCCATAACACCTTCCTGCATGGCGTGGAGGAGTGGGGCGATGCCGACGACGACCTCTGCGAAAACCTGCAGGAGCTTTACGTGATCGACTATGAAGGCGTGAAACACCCCTGCTTCCAGCATCGTCACACAGGCGGCCATTCAGGCTACTACGACCGCCTTGCAGAGCATTTCAAATACATCGGTGCCTGGTCGGAGTTCACCTTTGGCGATGCGCATTGCATCGTGCTGGACGCACCGAAAATCGCCCGATATGTCATCTCCGTCCTCGCAAAATACCCTGCTGCCTTCACAAAGAAGTGGAATGAGGCTCACCCGACGTTCTTCCAGGACCTCTACAAGGAGCTTGTGGCGGAGAAGTAGTATTTAATTGATTTAATTCGAATACATCTGCACTGTTCTTTGGGGCTGCTTTTTCGTGAATGGCTCCTTGCATACGAGGGTATGCGCGTTGCCAATCGCAAAATAACATCTCCAAAACTCCAATGCAATGTGTATCCGAATTAAATCAATTAAGTACTAGCAGGCTGTGTGCGAATAAACCAAACGTAACTAATCAGCAGGGATTACATAGCACCGAAGAGCGACAAGGCGCAGAATACCAAGTGGTTTAAACTTTCCTTCGGTGGTTACACTTGCATTTTCGACGACGTGACTGTCGTCGTTACTCTCTCGTTTATTGTATAAATGAGGAGAGGACGTCTTTTTCTTCCTTGCATAATGGTATTTTTGACATTTTACGTTAAATTATATTACTTAGGTATTTGTTTTCGTTTGGGGCTTCACCCCAAGAAAGCCTAGAAGCTCTAGATGCTCTAGAAGCTCTAGAAGCTCTAGAAGCTCTAGAAGCTCTAGAAGCTCTAGAATCTCTAGAATCTCTAGAAGCTCTAGAACCTCTAGAAATGCTAGAACAGATAGTTAGAAATGTTTGAGGAACAGAAAATGAGTGACGAACAGACAGCGATGGCTCCAGAGGAGCAGAATGTCAAGAAGGAAGATATTCGGGCGCAGCGCCTGAAGAAGGTCGAGGAGATAAAGGCGAAGGGCGGGAACCCATACGGGCACCGTGTGGATGGCATCGTCAGCAGCACGGCTGCCAAGGCGGCGTATATCGACGAGGAGCATCCCGTCAACGTGAAGGTTGCGGGACGTCTTGTTTCGTGCCGTCTGATGGGCAAGTCGCTCTTTGCGCACCTGCTGGACCAGGAGGGGCGGATACAGCTCTACGTCCAGAAGAACGTGGTGGGTGATGACGAATATGCAGCGTTCAAAGCACTGGACCTGGGCGACATCATCAGCGCGGAGGGACCTGTGTTCAAGACGCGCACAGGGGAGGTCAGCGTGAGAGCGGAGAAGTTCGAGCTGCTCTCCAAGTCCATTCGTCCGCTGCCCGAGAAATACCACGGCCTGGTGGATATGGAGCAGCGCTACCGCCAACGCTACCTGGACCTCATCTCCAACGAGGAGGTGCGCAAGACGTTTGTGCTGCGGAGCCGCATTGTCTCCGAGATTCGCAACTATCTTGACAGCAAGGGGTTCATGGAGGTTGAGACCCCGATGATGCAGCCTCTGGCGGGGGGCGCGGCTGCGTGCCCCTTCACGACGCACTACAATGCACTGAATGCCACGATGTACCTGCGCATTGCCACGGAGCTTTACCTGAAGCGACTGGTTGTCGGCGGCTTCGAGAAGGTCTATGAGATTGGCCGCAACTTCCGCAACGAGGGAATGGACCGCAAGCACAATCCCGAGTTCACGAGCATTGAAATCTACCAGGCCTACTCTGACTGCCGCGGCATGATGGAACTCATCGAGGACATGGTCTGCACTGTTGCGATGAAGCTCTTCGGCAGCCTGGTCTTCAAGCGTGAGGACGGCGTGGAAATCAACCTGACGCGCCCCTGGCGCGTGGCCCCCTACATGGACCTCATCAAGGAGAAGATGGGCGATGACTGGTTTGGCCTGCCGACCGCCGTCAAGCGCGAGAAGGCTCGTGCCCTTCAGCTCCGCATCCCCGACGAGATGGAGGACAAGGACATCACGCAGGAAATCTACGATAAGGTGATTGAGCAGACGCTCATTCAGCCCACCTTTGTGACGCGCCTCCCCGCGTTCCTGGTGCCGCTTGCCAAGCGCTGCGAGGACGACCCCGAGCTGGTGGATGTCTATGAGCTGGAAATCAACGGGCAGGAAATCTCCCCCGGTTACTCCGAACTCAACGACCCCATTGAGCAGCGTTCGCGCTTCGACCAGCAGCTCATCGGGCGTGGCGACGTCGAGGGCGAGGTGAACCGCATTGACGAGGACTTCCTCACGGCTCTGGAACATGGCATGCCCCCGACGGGCGGTCTTGGCATGGGCATCGACCGCATCGTCATGCTGCTGACAGGCGCCCCCTCCATCCGCGACGTCATCCTCTTCCCGCAGATGAAACTAGAGAGGTAATTGCAAAACTAGCGCAAATGCGCTAGTTTTGCAATTACCTCTGGAACAAATAAGTTTAGGAGTCTAATATGAGAGTACTTGTAACAGGTGGCGCAGGCTTCATCGGAAGCCATATCGTGGAGCATTTTCAAGGCAAGGCGGAGGTGCGCGTGCTGGACAACCTGCGCAGCGGCTTCCTGCGCAACATCGAGCCCTTCAAGGTGGAGTTCATCGAAGGCTCCGTGCTGGACACGGAGATTCTCAAGCGCGCCATGGAAGGTGTTGACTACGTCTTCCATCTGGCGGCCATGATCAGTGTGCCCGAATCCATGGGCAAGCCCGTGGAGTGCGTCCAGATCAACACCATCGGCACGCTGAATGTGCTGGAGGCGGCGGCACAGGCGGGCGTCAAGAAGATGACCCTGAGCACTTCGGCGGCCATCTACGGCGACAACCCAATCGTTCCCAAGCGGGAGGACATGTTCCCCGAGCCGAAGAGCCCTTACGCGGAGACGAAGCTCTCTGGCGAGTACTACTGCGGCATCTACACGAAGGAAGGGCGTTTGAACACCGCCTGCCTGCGCTACTTCAACGTCTTCGGCCCGCGCCAGGATCCGAAGAGCCAGTATGCGGCGGCCATCCCGATCTTCATCTCCAAGGCCCTGCGCAACGAGCCCATCACCATCTTCGGGGATGGCGAGCAGACGCGCGACTTCATCTACGTGAAGGACATTGCCGCCGCCAACGCCTTCTTTGCCACGGAATCGCCTGAAACGGGCGTCTTCAACGTGGCGTACGGCGGGCGCATCACCATCAACGACCTGGCGAAGAAGATCATCGCGATATTGGGCTCCAAGTCCGAAATCGTCTATAAGCCAGTTCGCGCAGGGGATGTGAAGCACTCCACGGCGGCCATCGACAAACTGCGCAAGGCAGGCTTCAAGCCCACCTCGGACTTCGACAAGGGGCTGGAGGCCACCGTCGCCTTCTTCAAGGCGCAGATGTAAGGGGCTGTTTATGGTCAACATCCTTTTTGTCTGCGAATCGAACCGCATCGCCAGCAAGATGGCGGCAGCCTACCTTGCTGGCAAGTTGAATAGCCTTGGCGCGACTGATTTCAATGTTCAGTCGGCTGGGCTTCGCGTGCGCAAGGGCGACGGCATGCCGCCAGCCGCGCAGCAGGTCATCACCGAACTGGGGTATGACTGTGGGCGGCTGGGTGCCAAGCAGGTGGACCTAAAGGACGTGCGCTCCTCGGAGCTGATTGTCTGCCTGAGCGCAGCCGTTCTGAAGAAGCTGACGGACGACTTCTTCTCCGCGCGCGGGAAGGCCATCCACATCATGACCCAGCTTCCCGACCGTCCAGAGAACCTGCGCGACGTCTTCGAGCCGCGCTCCAACGTAGAATCCTGCCGCAACTGCCTTGCCATGATGCGCCCTGCGCTGGACAACATGGCGGAAAAGATGAAGGAATAGGAACTTTTCAAACTTATTCATGTCTAACGGAGTAGCACAACCACTCCCATAAGGGCCACTATGAGCATCACGATAAAGAACACAGACTGCAACTTTGAGCGGGAACCGCTCATTCGCCCCTTTGGCTTCAAGGGCGGCTACATGTCGGAAATCTGGCAATCCGTGGCGGCGATGGAATCGACCAACGGCGTGCGCTCCATCGGGCTGAACACCCAGAGCGTGCTCTGGTCGGACGCCAGCATCTTCACCTCCAACAGCGAGTCCGCCGGCAACGCCATCATGTTCGCCATGACGAGCTATGCGCTGAAACTGGCGAAGGGGATGTCGTTCGAGACGCCGTTCGACCTGCTGGATCAGTTGCTTCAGCCTGTCTGGGAGTATGGCAAGTTGTTGACTGGCAACAAAAATCTGCGCCAGACCTTTGCGTTGAACTCGCTGGTGGGCGTCGATGCCGCAGCCTGGCTGCTCTATGCGCGCGAACACGGCTTCAAGAGCTTTGACGAGATGATTCCTGCGCAGTACCGTCCGATTCTCTCCTCGCGCCACGCCAAGCTGGCCTCCATTCCGTTGATGGCGTATGCCATTCCGATGGAGGAGATTGTGCGCCACGTTGAGGAAGGCTACTTCTTCCTGAAGGTCAAAATCGGCTCCGATCCCGACAAGGACGGCGACCGCGAGAAGATGCTCCAGTGGGACATGGCGCGTGTCGAAGCCATCCACAAGGCCATTGGCAGCCGCGAGACCCCCTACACCGAAAACGGCAAAATCCCCTACTACTTCGACGCCAACGGGCGCTATGACTCGAAGGAACGCCTCCAGCGCTTCCTCGACCACTGCCGCAAGATTGGCTGCTTCGACCAGATAGCCATCATCGAGGAGCCTTTCCCCGAGGACTACCTCGCCGAGGTTGGCGACCTGGGTGTGCGTGTCGCCGCCGATGAAAGCGCGCACTGCGACCACGACGTGGCGCAGCGCATCGAGCTGGGCTATTCCGCCATCGCACTGAAGCCTATTGCCAAGACCTTGAGCATGACGCTGAAGATAGCGGAAGTGGCTGCCCGCAGCAATGTTCCGATGTTCTGCGCGGATTTGACCGTCGGCCCCATCCAAGTTGATTGGAACAAGAGTTTCGCCGCTCGCATCGGCGCTCTGCCAGGCATGAAGGTGGGCGTTGTGGAGACCAACGGCCACCAGAACTACAAGAACTGGGCTACGATGGGCAGCAACCACTACCGCCCCAATGCCCCTTGGTCCAAGGTGGAGGGAGGCTGCTTCACCCTCAACGACGATTTCTATGCGGAATCCGCTGGCATCATGCAGGATTCACAGCACTATACACAACTGGTATTCAAATAAAGCGGGGTTCTCCCGCGCAACCACAAGGAGTTCAACATGTATTTCACAGGTTTTGCAGACGAAGCATCCAAGGGCCTCGAAGGCCAGATCAAGGCGACAAAGGAACTGGGATGGACCAATATCGAATCCCGCGCCATTGACGGTGTGAACATCCACGACCTCCCCGAAGACAAGTTCAACCAGGTGGCGGACGCTTTGGACGCCGCTGGCATCCACGTCAACTGCTTCGGCTCCACGATTTGCAACTGGGGCAAGAAGGTCACAGACCCCTTTGACATCACGCTTGAGGAAATCAAGCGCGCCATCCCGCGCATGCAGCGCCTCGGCACAAAGCTCATCCGCATCATGAGCTATGCACGCATGGACGACCGCGACCCGCACGACCAGATGCAGGACGAGCGCTTCCGCCGCCTGCGTGAGGTCACCAAGCGCTTCCTTGATGCGGGCATCCAGCCTGTCCACGAGAACTGCATGAACTACGGTGGCATGGGGTGGCCCTTCACGCTGGAGCTGCTGGAGAATGTCCCTGGCCTGAAGCTGGTCTTTGACACGGGCAACTGCGTCGGCAACGATGACAAGGCGAAGGCGAAGCCATATCCCAAGCAGTCCAGCTGGGAGTTCTACGACCATGTCAAGGAGGCGGTTGCCTACATCCACATCAAGGACGGTCACTACAGCCCCGAGCGCAAGGACCTGATCTGCACCTGGCCTGGCGAAGGCAATGGCGATGTGAAGAAGATCCTTACCGACGCCTTTGCGCGTGGCTATGACGGCGGCGTCTCCATCGAGCCCCACATGCAGGTGGTCTTCCACGACGCCTCCATCAAGGCGGATCCGCAGGCGATGTATGACAACTACGTCGAGTACGGCAAGCGCATCATGGCGATGGTTGCCGAAATCAAGAAGGCGTAACCTATGAGCATCGAAACTGGTCTCGCAGAAGTCAAGGCACGGCTGGCCGCCGCGTTGAAGGCGGCAGGCCGCGCCGAAGGGGACGCGCGACTAATCGCGGTGAGCAAGACCGTCCCTGCGGAATGCGCGGCGGAAGCGTATCGCTGCGGTCAGCGCGCGTTCGGTGAAAACCGCGTGCAGGAGCTTTCTGAGAAGGCTCCCAAGCTGCCGACTGACATCGAGTGGCACCTCATCGGCCATTTGCAGCAGAACAAGGTGCGTGCTGCCCTGGAGCACGCCGCCTGGATTCACTCCATCGATTCCCTGGCGTTGCTTCAGCGCACGGTCAAAATCGCGGGCGAGCGGGGCGTGACGCCGAAATTGCTGCTGGAGGTCAACATCTCTGGCGAGGAGAGCAAGTTCGGGTTGACACCGTCGGATGTTCCATCTGTTCTGGAAGGATGCAAGACGCCGATGCTGGCGGGCTTTATGACGGTCGCACCGCTGGGTGCATCCGAGGCGGAACTGCACCGCATCTTCGGCGGACTGCGGGAACTGCGGGAGAGGATGGAGGTCCAATTCGGCCTTCGCCTGCCAGAACTCTCCATGGGGATGTCGGGCGACTTCGAGATAGCCGTCGCCGAGGGGGCCACGATGGTGCGCGTCGGCACCGCCATCTTCGGCCATCGCGACTACTCAAAATAACATATTTGCGGGGGCGGAATGGAAGACGAGAAACTGAAAAGCCTGCACCAAAAGAGAACTGGATGGCTGACGCGCAACGACAACCGCCTGGAAGGGGAGTTCTATGGGATGCCCTCTCCACGTGAGCGTGAACGCGAGGCTGTGCTGGCTTACTGGGTTGGCGAGGAGCGTCGGGCGGAGGTCTTTGCGGAGTTCCGCCCCGAGCCTCTTGCCATCGGCAATGTGGCCGCCTCCATCATCTCCTCCGTCTCCGTGCAGGAAATCAGCTTGCTGGACAAGTTGAAAAAGGATTGGGAGAGCATCGTGGGGCCTGTGAATGTGAAGCAGTGCCAGCCCTGCGCCCTTGAAGGAAGCCAGTTGCGCATTGAAGTTTATGCCTCCACCTGGTTGTATATTCTGAAAAGCCAGAGCCGAATCATCCAGGGAAGGGTGGAGGCCTACAGCAACGGAGCCATCAAGGCAGTGACGTTTGCCGCTGCACGAGCGAGCAGAAAGTAAAGGATTATTGGAATGAAAAAGACAACGACAATGGTCTGGATATTCGTACTTCTCCTTTTGGGGAGCTATCATAGCCTATTTGCGCAGCCAGCCGAGGCGCTGCCGCCTGTGATAAAGCCCCTGCCGCCTCCATCAGTGCAACCGACTGCGCCACCTTCTGCCGTTGAGATGAAAGCGGTGGACAACACCTCCTCGGAGCGGAAGCTGACCATTGAGGAGATGCTGGCAACCCCCATTCCCGACTACAAGCCGACCAGGGCGCATTACGTTATATCCAACACCACCGTGGATTTTCTGCGCCGCTTCCACTACAAGGCGCAGCCCGTTACGCCTGCAATCTCAAGCCAGTGGTTCAAGGAGTATCTGCGCATGCTGGATTCGCAGCATGTCATGTTTTTGCAGAGCGACATCGATGAGTTCATCTCCTATGAGACCGTGCTTTGGATGCCCGACAGGCGCCTTGTGAACGTGGAGTTTGCCTTCAAAGTCTATACGCGTTCTCTTGAACGCCTTCGGGAGCGCACGCAGTTTTTCGTCGAGGAGTTGAAGAAACCGCAGGATTTCACCGTGAAGGAGGTCCTTGTCATCGACCGCAAGGACATGCCTGCGCCGAAGGATGTCCAGGAGCAGCATGACCTCTGGCGGAGGGTCTTGAAAAACGAGCTTCTCCTGGACATTATGGACGAGGAGGCTGACGCGGAAAAAATCGCCACTGGCAAGAAGAAGCCCCCGAAAGAGCAGAAATCCAAAGAGGAGAAGCTGAACGACAAGGCGAAAATGTACGCGCGCGCCTATATGCGCCGCTGCGAGATGGAGGCTGGCGAGGTGCTAGAGTTCTTCCTCACCTCCCTCTGCCACGTTTTCGACCCTCATTCGAACTACATGGCTCCGCGCACCAAGGAGGACTTCGACATCGACATGCGCCTCTCCCTCCAGGGCATCGGCGCAACCTTGACCACCAAGGATGGCTACACCACCGTCGTCGAGGTTGTTCCAGGCGGACCTGCCGACAAGGATGGGCGCCTGAAGAAGGATGACCGCATCATCGCCGTTGCTCAGGACGGCCAGGAGCCAGTCGATGTTATCGAAATGCCGCTGAACCGTGTCGTCTCCATGATTCGCGGCCCCAAGGGCACCAAGGTTCATTTGACTGTTCTGGAGGAGGGGTCGCGCACGGGCACCGTCATCACCATCGTCCGCGACGAGGTGAAGCTTACGGAATCGGAGGCTAAGTCGGAGCTGCGCAAGATTCCGATGGAGGATGGCAAGGAGGCCACTGTCCTGATTATGCATCTTCCCTCCTTCTATTGCGACTTTGAGGGAAAATACAAGCGGAAGCCTGACTACAAGAGCACCACGCGCGACATGCTGGCCCTGCTTCAGAAGGCGGAGCAGGATGGTTCGCTTGACGGCATTATCATGGATTTGCGGAGCAACGGCGGCGGTGCGCTGGACGAGGCCATCAGCCTGGCTGGACTATTTGTCGAGGACGGGGCGGTTGTCCAGGTGCGCAACGCGAATGGCACCATTGAAAAGCGTTATGACAAGCAGTCGGAACCCCATCATTACACACAGCCCCTGATTGTGATGGTGGACCGCTTCAGCGCCTCTGCCTCAGAAATCGTAGCGGCGACCTTGCAGGACCATAAGCGCGCGTTAATTGTGGGGGACAGGATTACGCATGGAAAAGGCACTGTGCAGAATGTCTTTGATTTGGGACGTTACATATCGTCTAGGGCATTGCCGAATATCAACAAGAAGGAGTTTGGCTCGCTAAAGATGACCATAGCCAAGTTCTACCGCATCAACGGCGGTTCCACGCAGGTGGAAGGGGTCAAGTCCGACATCGTCTTTGAGTCCGTCACGGATGAGATGGAGCTGGGCGAGGAGCGTCTCCCCTACGTGCTGCCATGGGACGAGATACCCGCCATGCGCTACAACGAGTATCAGGAGGTGGAGGCACTGCTGCCAGCCCTCAAGGCGGCCTCCGAAAAGCGCCGCGCCGAAAACGTCGATTTCCAGACCTACCACAAGGAAATCGAACTCTACGGCCAGTTTATGAAAATCAAGGAACTGCCCTTGGATTTGGAAGGACGCCGCGCATTCCGCAAGAAGCAGGAGGAGGCTGATAATATCCTCAAGCAGTTCCGCAAGCAGTCCACCCGCAAAAAATCCTCCAAGAAGGTCTCCAAGCAGGATGACGAGGAGGAAGATGAGAAGCCACGCACCGACTTCATCCTTGATGAAACCGTCAACATCATGGCCGACTATATCCGTGAAAAAAGGAAATAACACATGAAACTCTCTTTGTCAGGACGCATCGTTGAACTGGACGGCAAGACCTCTGCCATGCCTGTCGTCGCATTTCTGGAAATGGCCGCGCGCTGCGGCTACGAGGCAGTGGATTTGCGTGCCTCCCAGGTGAAACCGACCACCACATCGGCTGAATTGCAGGAAATCAAAGACGCTCTTGCCAAGCTGAAGCTTGACGTGTTCGCTGGGCAGTACAACGGGCCTCTGGCAACTCCAGAGGATGAGAAGGCTTTTATGGCGTTCGCGGAGGCCTTGAAGGGCCTGGGAGCGCACGGCATCCGCATGTCCGCAGATGTGCCAGTGCTGAAGCGTGCCTCGCAATTGGTCGCCCCTCTGGGGCTGCGCATTCAATACCAGATGCACACAAACAGCCCCTTTGAGACGATTACGGGCGGTGCTGAAGTGGTGTCGCAGATTGGCGAGCCAAACTTCGGTCTCGTTCCCGAACCCGCCAACTTCGCGCTGGCAGGGCTGGAGTTTACAGAGACCATGCTGGAGCCTCTGCGCGGGGCCATCGCAGGCGTCCACGTCCAGACCCTGACCGTCTTCCCTGGCGGAGCGCAGACGCTGAAGCTGAAGGACGGACGTTCCGTCAGTTACACGCGCGTTCCATACGCTGAAAACACCTGCATCCCCTTTGGCACCTTCTTCAAGGCCCTGCGCAACGTCGGCTTCGACGGCTACGTCAACGAACTAGAACCACGCCCGAAGGACGGACGCTCCGAGGAGATGGCCCTGGAGGCCGCTCGCTTCTTGAAAACCATGATTTAGAAGAAAATGGGACAAAGGGGACGGGGGACGGAGGAGGTAAGACCGTCCCTTCCGTTCCTTCCGTCCCATTAACAGCCCACCGACCATGAAAACAATCCTGCCCTTGATATTTGCCCTTCTTCTTTCCGCCTGGGCGCAGTTGGACACGGCGATGCCGTCGCGCCCCTGGTTTGACCATGTGCGCATGCCTGTTGAAATGAGCCATCAGGAGCTGTGCGCACTGACCAATTCCATCCGCACGGCATTGAAAGGGAAGGCGGATGCAAAGCAGATTGGGGCGTTGGCTCCAGAGGACAATCGCGCACGTGTCGTCTTTGTCACCGTTGGCGGCGGCAGTTGGCCAGGCAGGACCTATTTTGGCACGGGACGCAGTTTCCGCATCGCCTTGACAAGCGCCATTGAAATCATGCTTTCCAACGAGCCAGTGTTTGCGTCGGAGACCGTCAAGCTGGCGGATGCGACCATCGGCGACATGCAGAAAGTAGGGCAGCAGCCACCGCCCGAATGGCTGGAGCGCAAGGCGAATCCGACCCAGTGGAACTGGCTGCGTTTGGATGTGGTGCAGGCGGCAAAGCCCACTTTCGGTTTCTCTGTTGGTCATTCGCGCATTGCGCTGGGCTGTCTGGTCGGCTTTGCGTTCGGACCCGACTTGGGCTTTGCCTTCTCTCCCAGCCAGGTCATGGCACGCAACATCTTGGATGAGACGGGGCACATCAACACACAGCAGGTGGGAAACCTTATCTCCGAAGGCTACAACTGGCCTGCGCTCAAGATGTGGATGAAACTGTGCGCGGTGGATGCAGGCCACCGCATCTGCCTCTTCGAGACCGATACCTACTACAGCGACGACGCTGGCACCGTAAGGCTCTACCGCGGCCATCTGCTGCCTGACGCCCCACCCACGCCTGAATTCTGCCTGGAGGCGGCCTCGCGCTGTGCCAACCGCATTGGCGAACGTCTCACTACGAATGGCGTCTTTCCGCCACCCATCCCCGAGTGGTTGCCGAGCTATAGGGAGCAGAATATGACCAAGAGCGAGCGGAAGAAGCGTGCCAAGGCGGAAAAGGCACTTGGTGTACGTGGCGATGAATCGCTGGAAGTCAAGGCCGAACTTGCCATCGCGCTTGCACGCCTTGCCCGTGCCACTGGCAAGCCTGCCTACAATGTAACCGCCAGCAGGCTGCTTAAGCCTATCCTTGCCGCTGTGAAGAAGAGCCGCGATGGCCGCTGGGCTGTCGTGGAGGATGAGGAACTACCCGAATCCACTCTCCAGCTCCCAGAAAAGGTGGCTCTTCTTTCAACCAACGCCCTCACCTGTCTTGCCCTGCTGGAACTGAAGCAGAACGGCGAACAGGCCACCGAGCAGCAGGAGGCCCTGATTGGCGCACTTGCCGTCTATCTTGCAAACCAGCTGGAGACGGGGTGCGACTTCGTCTATGCGCGCTACTGGAAAACAGGCAAGAACGCCCTGGATGAAAATGGCGAGATGTTTGCAAACGTGGAGGAGACTTCGCTTGCACTTCTGGCCCTTAACAAGGCGGCTGAGGCTCTTGGAAAGCCAGAGTTGAAGAAGACAGAGGCGCTGAATCTGCTGATGGAGTTGAAGCTGGTCAAGCCACAGCTGGAGAACGTCAATACCAGCCCCTGGTTCGCCGAGGCTCTTGCCAGCTGCGACAGGACGGACAAGGCGTTCACCCTTTCTTTGCGCAAACTCGGCTTTGCCGTGAGCACCGCCACAGACACCACTCCCCTCTACCCTGATTATTACGGCAGCGTCAAACGCCGCCCCAGTTGTACGAGTGCCGCAGAGCGCAGCTGGCTGCTGGCCGTCTTGTCGCAGAAGCTGCGCAGTTACGACAAGCCGATGCTGGCACAGGAGCAGTTGCAGGAGGCATTGCCTATCCTGATGTTCCAGATGCAGGCCGCCATCGACGTGCCTTCTTCGTCGCTTCTCCCCAGCCCTTCTGCATACGTTTCGTATTTCCGTGACAACCTTGAAAACTACTATTTCACGATGCCTGGCCAGGTGGCGCAAATCCTTTCGATTGTGGCTGTTTCGCAGGAACTGAAGGCAACGCCAGCCGTTACTGGGTCCAAGTTTATTCCGCAACTTATGGCCTCCCGTCGGGAGACTGACGTGCATCCAGGACCCGTCACCATCGACCTGGTGCTGACGCTTGACAACGACCCTGACGCCAAGGCCCGCGACCTGATGGGCGGTTTCTCCAAGCCCCGCCAGGTGCGCCGTCGCAGTAAGTTGAAGGGAAAATAACCACTATGCCAGAATACCTTATCGTCCATGCCTGTGTCATCGATCCTCTGAACGACTATGTGGGGGTGCGGGATCTTGCCATCAAGGACGGCGTTTTTGTCCGTCCCGAAGAGCTGCGTTCGCCAGAGCGTCTGGATATGAAGGGGCTTGTGGTCTGCCCTGGCTTCACCGATGTGCATGTGCATTTGCGTGACCCAGGCCAGACCTACAAGGAGGATTTGCAGAGCGGTACCGCAGCAGCGGCGGCGGGCGGCTTCACCTCCATCCTCGCCATGCCAAACACTGTTCCTGCCATGGATTCCCCCGAGATGGTGCGCGATATCCACAGGCGTGCTGTTGATGCGCCTGTCCACGTCTATCAGGCGGCGTGCTTCACGAAAGGTCGACTGGGGCAGGAGCTGTCACCGATGGAAGAGCTGGCCGCCGCTGGCACTCCCGCCTTCTCCGATGACGGCAGCACCACGCAGAGCAATGCGTTGATGGAAGAGGCGATGGCTCGTGCCGCCGCGCTGGGATTGCCCGTCATCGACCACTGCGAGGACACGTCTATTTCCAAGCCAGGTGTCATGCACCGTGGCTTTGTCTCCATGGAGATGGGGCTGCCTGGGCAACCGCGTGTCGCCGAAGAGATCATTGTGGAGCGGGATATACGCTTGTCGCGCAAAACAGGGTGCCACGTCCACTTGCAGCACTTGAGCTCTGGCGGTTCCGTCAAGATGCTTCGCGAGGCAAAGAAACAGGGTGTGAAGGTGACTGGCGAGGCTACGCCGCACCATCTTTTCCTGACCGATGAGGCCTGCCGCAAGTACGGCACCAACGCAAAAATGGCACCGCCTCTGCGCGAAGAGGTTGACCGCCAGGCGCTTATTTCAGCACTTCAGGACGGCACCATCGAACTTATCGCCACCGATCATGCACCACACACCGCTGAGGAGAAGGCTCGTGACTGGGCTTCGGCACCCTTTGGAATTGTCGGCATTGAGACAGTTGTTCCGCTGTGCATCTCGCGCCTGTATCATCCAGGGCTGCTGTCGCTTATGCAGCTGGTTTCACTCTTCACCATCGGCCCTCGCCGTCTCCTCAACCTCCCCATCGGCAGCCTGAACATCGGTGAACCTGCGGATTTGACGGTCCTCGACCTTGAGAAGAACCACACCATCGACACGTCCAAGTTCCGCTCACGCGGCCAGAACTGCCCCTACAACGGCTGGGAATGCACAGGCGCAGTCCACAGCACCTTCCTTGCGGGCAAGCATATTGGAGGGTGAAGCATGGAAGACCGCTTCATCTATCATGGTAGTCAGCAGAGGGTTGAAAAGCCAGAAATTCGTGTCAGTAGATTTGGCAAGGATTTCGGTGTTGGGTTTTATTGCACGATTATAAAGGCGCAGGCCATCCGATGGGCGACACGCTTTCCTGTTACGGGCTTTGTCAGCGAGTTCGCCTACACACAGAATCCTGCCCTGAAGATGAAGTTCTTTGAGACAATGACCGAAGAGTGGCTTGACTTCATTGCCGATTGCCGCCATGGCAAACCTCATGATTATGACATCGTGGAAGGACCAATGGCCAATGACACCATTTTCAATTATGTTGAAGATTTCATTAACGGCAACATCTCGCGCGAGGCTTTTTGGGCTTTGGCCAAGTTCAAAAGGCCGACGCATCAAATATGCTTTCATACGACAGAAGCACTTGCCACGCTGACATTCAGAGGATGTGAAACGTATGATACCGTTTGATTACGATTTATTCTTCACGTGCAGTCTTCTGGAACTTATGGCTCGGAAAACCCTCCAGAAGCGCGGGGCTTTGGTGACACTGCTTGGCAAGAAGATTGTCGCTCATATCTACTCCCATGCTGATGTCCTGCATTGCGAGCCAATTGAGAAGACAGCGGAGACATTCATTGAGATGTGCAATGTTCCGCAAGGAGATTTCGACAATATCAGCTCATGCAAGTTCACGGTGCCCACGTACTGGGACATTGGTAAGGTCTATACCCGCCTGATACAGGATGTCAACGACGGCGACCTTATCGATACACTTTTCACGGTCTATACCTCCATCACCAGCGACCTTATCTGCAATTTCAACAGTGCCTTTTACTATCAGTCGCGCGATGCAATCAAGTTCTATTATTATGAATTTGCAGGACCCAAACAAACGTCAACGGCTTCGGGGAGGTAAATAATGTTGTTATATCATGGAAGTTACATGGTGGTTGATGCCCCGAGGCTGATTATTCCGCAGCGTCTGTTAGATTTTGGTCCAGGTTTTTACTTGACGAGCGACTTCGAGCAGGCTCGGAAATGGGCGACCCGTACCAAGATTATTCGCAATTCGGGAACGTCTGCAGTCTCCGTATTTGATTTTGACGAACAAGAGTTGGCACGCCTTGAGGTTTTGACTTTCAGCTCGCCTAATCGTGAATGGCTTCGTTTTGTTGTTGCCAATCGTACTGGTAAGCTCACGCCACAATACGATATTGTTCATGGTCCTGTGGCAAATGACCAGACGGTGCGTACAATCAATGACTTCCAAAACGGTTATTTCTCCGAAGAGATTGCTCTTCAGCTTTTGTTGCCTCAAAAGCTGAAGGACCAATTTGCGTTCAAAACAGAAAAAGCTTTGCAATGCTTGCATTTCAAGGAGGCTCTTGCATGAATCGTCCTGCACCTGAAATCATCGACTTCCTCGACTGTGAAGTTACCAAGATGATAGCGGAGAAGTATGGCTATGAGCCGATGGAAGCTCTGCGACAGTTCGTATATTCCGCAACGCATGAACTGTTGGAGAATGCGGACATGGGGTTGCATTTGTACAGCGCGGGGGTTATCTTTGATCTCTGGGAAGCGGAGAAGGTGACGGGTGATCCGCGCAGGTCCATTTACATCAGGGAGGGGTGAATATGTCCGAGGAAATGAAGTTTTTCATCTATCTTCTGGAGCAGTATGCGGCATATCGCAATATGAAAACGGGCGATGTCTTGCGCGAATGGGATCAGAAGCAACTTACAAAGCGGATTTACGACAGCTATTGGGGGTATCACACAGAGCGGCTTGAAAACGCATTCACCGACATCGACAGTTTGCTTGAAACTGGCAAGTCCGCATGGATCGCACCACATGCGTGACAACATCAATAGTAGGCTGTTTTCAACAAGTTACAAGACTTGCCATTACAGTTGTACGCATACTGCCTTTTTCAGCGAACAAGGCGCTGTCCGTCACCACGGCGGCGTTTTCGCCAAACGGTGCGCAATGGAAATTGCCGTATCTTGCCTCAATGCCATTGTGGTTTTGTTGCGGGAAAACCACTTTTTCGCTGTCCCGTAGAAGAGATGCGTTCTCAACATTAGCCTCTGCAATAAAGAGCGGTGCGCGGAAACGCATGATGTGCGTATTGCTTCCGTTGTTTCGCGTATAGACGAGAAACACCTTATTGCCGAGGCGTATCCAATGCTGCTGCGTGGAGTCGGTTTCAATCGGACTACCGTCATCCCAACGCCATGGGCGTATGTCGCGCCACGAAAGGCCATCCACGCTAACCGCACGGTACATATTGCCGTCTTCCGCACGCAATGTCAGCGCAAACGTCGAATCCGCAAGGCGTATGGCCGATGGTTCTACGCAGCCGCGTAGAACGGGCAGCTCCAGCAGGTCGCTTTGCGCTTCCAAAACCAACTGCGACGCCTCAATGCGATAGATTGCCGTCATGGATGCAAAGCGAGGAGAGGTATATCCATGGAAATCGCAGGTCTTGCCACTGTCCAAATAAATCGGCAGGAGTATGCGATCATTCTCCAGTAGTACTGCCTGCGTGCAAGCTGTGCGATAGGAACGCGTTATGCCATTGAGTTCCAAAACGCCATAACCACTCCACGTTCCCGTGTCAGGCGACCATAAACTATAGACTGCCTTGCCAGACGGCGGCTTTGCCGTCTGGCCTTTGTCCCAAAAGGCATTGCCTTTTGCTGTGTAGTGACTTGTGCAGCCAAACACGGCAACCCGTCCATCCTGCAACGTGAATGGCCGCACATCGGCGACTCCCTCTGTAAATGGCGTGCTCTCAAGAGTTCTGCACTTGAAGGCAGGAATCTCTTCTGGCACCGACCATTCTTCCTCTAGGCCGTTGCACAGGGCGTACATCGGCGCTCCATAATGGTCGGAGCCGTTGATTTCCTGCATGGAGGCAAAGACCCTCCCGTCATGCAGAAGTGTGGTCGAAGGATGGAACCAGGCAGTTTGACTCGTTCCAAAGTTATTGATTTTAAGTGACTTGAGTATCATACTAATTTGAGGAGTTTTTCAGGAATCTCCTTAGCAGAAACGCGCAGAAGTATGGGAATGTCGTGATGGTTTCTGTTTGACCGAGGTTTCCATTGATGAACTTGATGCCGTGGCGGATGTCAGGATAGTGGTCAGAGGCTATCAGATTGCGCAGGGATTTTGAGATGGAGTTTCCGCCTTTTACTTCAATGGGAAGCAGCTCACTTGCTGTCCTCACGAAGAAATCCTGTTCGAGCGAGCCGTCTTCGCGGCGGTAGTAATAGAGGTCATAGCCAGACTTGGAAAGCGCTTCTGCTACGATGTTTTCGTAGATCGCCCCCTTATAGACGCCGAGATTGTTGTTAATGCGCAAATCATCGCCAGCCTCGTCGTCAAGCATGGCAACCAACAGGCCCGTATCAGGAACATAGAGCTTGAACTTCTGCATATCGGCATTGCCTTTCAGCGGCAGTTCGGGAAAGTTGAGGCAGTGGCAGATGGAGGCGACGCCTGCGTCCAGCAGCCATTCAACGCATCCAAAATACTCCCTTGAACGGGCTCCCGGTGCTATCTTGCTGTATTGGAACTTCTTGTTTTCTTTGGCAAGCTGCGGCGCAATCTGATTGAACACCGCCTGAATCTTGGTTTTGTCCAGGCTTTCCGCATATTTGCGGATGTCCGCCTGGTAATCCTGCAGGATCTGCCGTTGAATATCCAGCGTCCGTTCAAATGTGTGCCGCGTAACATAATCACGCAGAACAGCGGGCATTCCGCCAAGCAGAATATAATCCATGAATAGGTTTGAAAACAGCTTCAGTTCCCCAGGCGTGAATGGCTTGAGAGATTGCATTTGCTCAAATATCTCATCAGCAATGTCTTCTTGATACCCAAGAGCCCAGAGGTACTCCTCGAAGTCAAAGGAACGCATGAGGTAGTCTGTTTTGTAGCCGACACTTTGCGATGCAATCCGCTTGTACTGAATGCCAAGCAGCGACCCGCTGCAGATGACATCAAAACGCCCGTCCTGCTTGAAGAACTTCAACGATGTCGTGATGTCGGGAAACTCCTGCACCTCATCGAAGAATATCAAGGTATGGCCAGCCTCAAAGCGAAATTGCGGGGTCACTTTGGACATCAGCTTGACGATGCTTGAAGCACTATATCCCTCTTCAATAATGGTTTTGAACTTCGGCTCTTCAACAAAATTGACCTCAAGAAAACGGCGATAATTCTCCTTGGCGAAAGACCGTATGGTCTCCGTCTTCCCAACCTGGCGCGCTCCACGTACAATCAGCGGCAGACGCTCCTCCGACTGCCGCCATTCCCGCAGAAAACCATCTGTTTTTCGTTTCAAATACATCTTGCATCCTATTGTTTTCTTGTTCAGATATTATTACAATATACGTATAGGATGTTTTTTCAAGTATGAAATCACGTTTTTTGGAGTTTTTAGACGCGAAAAATCACGTTTTTCGGAGTTTTTAGACGCGAAAAATCACGTTTTTCGGAGTTTTTAGACGCAAATTGAACAGTAATTGGAATTGTTCATTGTCGCGACTTAATTATTCAGGCGCAGAGCGCCTGGGTGCATTTCGCCAGAGCCATAGGCACTGGCTACAGCTCCATCAGGAATGGATTGAGGCTGATCATGTTGACACCGAGGGCCTCGCCTGTGAGGGCTTTGGCGTTGCTGAGGGTGAGGGTTGCCTCGGAGGCGTTGGCGATGAAGACGATGTGGTGCAGGTTGATGGGGGCGAAGCTGGCCTGGGGCTTCGAGCCGTCGCGCCTGTTGTTGACGTAGTGCCACGTGAGGTCGGGGCGGATGGTCACGCCGTCGATGGTTGCCTCGATGCCTAGGGCGCGCGATTTGACGGGGTTGACCCCGAGGGCAGCGGTGTCAAATACGGCGAACTGCAGGCAGTAGGCTTTGCCTGGTACCAACCCCTTGATGACCTGCGAGAGGGTGGTTGTCTCGTCAGCCTTCTTGGTCATAACGGCGTAGGTGTCGCCTGTGCCGTCAAGGCAGGACCAGCGGGCCTCGCTGGCGTTTGAGAAGCCAAGTGTGGCGGTGGTGGAGACGTTGCCGACGGCTTTCCATCCATCGAGGCTGCCTCGGAAGTCACCGTTCTGCAAATGGTTCGGGATGTAAGAGTAGCCGTACTGGTCGGAGAGCATGTCGCGCCTGCCTTCAATGCAGTAGTGCCTAAGGAGCAGCATGGACCAGCGGTGCAGTTCGTGGTCGCCGTAGTAGCTGCCCCAGTAGCCTGTGCATGCGATGTTCTTGAGTTCGGGATGGTTGGCGATGAGGTTCAACTGCATGTCCAGGAAGTACTTGTAATCGACCTCGGGGTGATGGATGACGCTGATGAGCGGCACTTGGTTGAAGTTGCCGAGGATGACTCCAAGGTGCTCCTCGATGTGCGGGAAGTGCTTCTTGTACATCCGCACGGTGTCAATGATGAAGTTCTCCGTATGTTTGCGCGCAGAGGCCTCGTCAGGCATCGTCGGGCTATAGAGTTCGGAGAGGATTTTGCCGCGACCGCGCGTGACGTTGACGCATGCGGAGATGACATCGTTGTCAAGCCCTGCAGCGGTGGGTTTTCCCACGAACCAGGAGTAGAGGTCGCGTCCTTCGGGGAAGTTGTATTGGCGCAGTCCTGCAATGAATCGCAGAAGGGCGTCGTGCTGTCCGAAGAACTGCTCGTCGCATGTCACACCGCAGTACTGTGGGGCGTAAAGCCCCTTGGCACCGTTTAGGACTTCCATAAAACGTTCTGTGCTAACCATGGGTTTTGTTCCAACGGAACCCATCCAGCGCTGCCCGTTTTTGCGGATGTAGGCCACCTGCTCATCGGTCAGGATACCTCCATTGAAGGTGGTGACGGCGGGATGGAGGTATTTCTTCTGGAACTCCCAGTCGTAGGGGGGATTCGTAGGCACGAAGCTGTTGTTGCCAGGGCAGTAGTCGAAGACTTCCGCGATGGTGCGGACGATGATTCGCCCGCCTTTTTCGGCACCCTTGACTGTGATGGTGTGGTGTCCCATGGGAACGAGCCTGAAGGCCTCCAGGCGGGGTGTTTGGGTGTCGATGACGGCATTGTCTGCATCAAGCGAAATGTGCAGGTTTAGGTTGGCGGAGGCGTTCTCTGCGGCGATGAATAGCCAGCCGTCGCGGACGGTGTCGAAGCGGAAGGACTGCGGTGCGTTTGTCGCCTTGAGGTCGCTGTTGACGACTTCGGAGACCAGGTTGTTCAGCACCTTATGCCCTTTGTCGGAGACGTTTGGAAACTC
The DNA here is from genome assembly GCA_017458805.1 of Victivallales bacterium. Classification (GTDB taxonomy): domain Bacteria; phylum Verrucomicrobiota; class Lentisphaeria; order Oligosphaerales; family Oligosphaeraceae; genus RGIG3456. The sequence goes on from JAFTAC010000355.1 coordinate 26,572, forward strand.
CATTATCGTGTAGTGGAAGATTGGATTCAGCAGGGCTTTGCCTGTTTCCTTGCGGATGACGGCCACCTCCAGTTTGCCGCCCTTTGCGCCCGCTGGAAGCTTGACGGTGTTGACGTTCTTCACAAGATTCTGGACAACAGGCTGTTCTGCGCCCTCTGCTTTGACGACAAGGCTGTAGTCGTTGTAGTTGTCTGTGGGGAGGCGTCCGAAGAAGTTGAATGAGATGGTGGGATTGTCGGCTGGGATTCTGTCAAGCAAGGGTTCCCATGGGACGATGCGCAGGGCACGGTCATCGGAGTCCGAAGGTTCCGTGTATTTGAGGGCACCCTCGCTGATGGCCTCCAGGCGGAGGTCGGCCACACTGAGTTCGCCCGTGAAGTTGACGGTGAAGACGGCGATGAAGTACTTGCCGTCCTTGGCGGGCATGGCGGTGACCTCCTCCTGGAAGAGCGTCCAGTCGCAGTTGGCGGGGAGTTTTTTGATGCCTGCGTCCTGAAGCCAGCCAACATTGGCGATGATGATGCCAGCCTTGCCGTACTTCAGGTCTTTGGTGCGGACGCGTGCGGAGATTCGATAGGTCTCGCCCTCCTTCAGGTTTAGCCCGAACTGGCGGATGGTGAAGCTGCGCCTGGAGGCGGAGTTGTTGGTGTAGGTGATGGCGGGCAGACCTTCTGGCCCTGCGTTGTTGCTTGCCTTGAGGATGCCAGCCGAGTCCGTGCCTGTAATCCAGCACATCGGTATGGTGCTCTGGTTCAGCTCAAAACGGCCATTCTGCACGATGTTGTCACCAGGCCTGACCTCCGCCAGCGAAAGAAGGGACGCAAACAACAACGAGATGGAGAAGAAAAGCTTTTTCATAAGTGGGAAGTGGCTAGTGGCTAGTGGTTAGTGGTTAGTGGTTAGTGGTTAGTATGGGGAGAATAGAAAGTTAGTGGTTTACCACTAACCACTAACCACTAGTGTATATTGAGGTGGACATATTCTCGCGGGCAGCAGAGGCGGTGGTGGAGGAAGCCGAAGCCTGATTCGCCCACGCCAGAGGCGGTGAGGCAGAGGGTGCCGTCGGTGCGTTGCTGCATGCCATGTACAAACTGGCGTCCGTATTGGGAGGAGGTGTAGATGGGGCCGATGAGAGGCGGACATAGCTGTCCGCCGTGAGTGTGTCCGCAAAGCACCATATCGCCGATGAAGGTGTCGTCGGTGGCGTCTGCGGCGGCGTCGGGGTTGTGGCTGAAGGAGATGACAGGGCGCGGGTCATCGTGGAGGAGGGTCCAGTCTGAGGTGCCGAAACGCATGTCATCGACTCCGTAGAAGAGCAGGTTGCCTGCGTCGTGAAGCTGGTTGCAGAGCAGAGTGTAGCCGACTTGCGCGTATGCATTCGCCCAATACTCTGTCCCCAGCCAGAAGATGGGGGATTCACGGTTGCCGAGGATGGCCAGCCGTCCGCGTTTAGCCTTTAGGCGTGAGAGCCACTCAAGGGCACCTTCAACGGTGTCCATATAGACGCTTAGGTCGCCGCCGAAGACAAGCCAGTCGGCGTCCAAGGCGTTGATGCTATCGACGAGCTCCTCATAGAGCCCGTTCATCTTGCCGTTCCAATGCAAATCAGAGAGGAAGACAAGACTGCATGGGCTGGCCATCTTTTTTCGTTGCGCCACTGCATCAATGTCGATGCGGTGAAACTGGGGCGAATCCTTGCAGATGTCCATCTTGATGTCGAAACGGGCATCAGGGCGGGGCCAGGGCTGCCAGCTGTCGTTGTGGAGCCTGGCTCGGGTGTAATATGTTCTGTACAGCTTGAAGGAGGTCATGTTAGCCTCCTTTCTGACCGAATCGGTGCCAGTAGCGGCGTACGCACTCAAAAAGAATCACGGCGCCGCAGTTGCCGACGTTGATGCTGTTCTTCATGCCGATGGCAGGCAGCTTGACGAAGCCGTCGCACAGCTTCAGTGCCTCCTCCGAGATGCCCAGCGCTTCGTTTCCCATGACAAACGCGCAGGGGAAGCGCATATCTGCTTCCCAATACATGGCTGCGCCTTCCACTGTATCGACGCCATAGACGGTGAATCCGCGTTCTTTCATGGCAATGATGGCGTCGGTGGTCTTCTCGAAGTGCTCGCAGGGAACAGTTTCATCGCATCCACGCGCGGTCTTCTGAAGCTTGATGTGGGGTGGGGTCGCCGTATAGCCGCAGGTGACGATGCCCATGGCACGGGTCGCCTCCGCCGCACGGAAGAGGTTGCCGACGTTATAGGCGCTGCGCAGGTTGTCCAGTATCAGCACGACTGGCATCCAGTCAGGCTGTTCAACGGTCTCCCTATCCCCTAGGCGTAGCGTGAAATCCATCTTATTTCCTGGGGCCGCTGCGGCGGATGCGCGGACCGCTGGGCCGCCTGGAGAAGCCAGAACGCCCGTATGAGGAGTGGTTGTCGCCATAATCATGGCGATGGCTTCCAGTGGAACGCGCCGTGCCCAGGTTACGCAGGTTGGGGGGCATTTCAAGCATCTCGTCCGTAGGCTGCGTGATGGGGAGAGGGCGCTCGATGACCTTCTCGATTTCGGGGATGACGAAGCCGCAGTCTTCGTCGGCGAAGCTGATGGCGCGTCCCTTGTGGCCCGCGCGTGCAGTGCGCCCGACGCGGTGGACGTAATCCTCCGCCTCGTATGGCAGGTCGTAGTTGATGACGTGCGTCACGTCATCGACATGGATGCCGCGGCCCGCCACGTCTGTGGCGACGATGATTTTAACCTTGCCATCCTTGAAGTCGTCCAGGATGCGGAGGCGTTTCTTCTGGTCAACGTCGCCTGTTAGCATCTCGCATTGGACACCGCAGCGCTGGAGCAGGGCGTGCAAGGATTCCACGTCCTTCTTGCGGTTGCGGAATATCAGGACGCGGTGGCAGTCTTCGTGCTTGAAGAGCCATAGCATGATGGCCATCTTTTCGTTGGTCGTGGCTGCATAGACGGTCTCGTCGATGCCTTCGGCAAGGATGTGCTCTGGCTCGATTTCCACGACAACGGGATTGGGGCGCATCCAGCGGGAGGCGAGGGTCATGATTTCGCCCGTGAGGGTGGCACTGAAGAGCATGGTCTGACGCTTTTCCGACGGTGGGAGATAAGCCATGATGCGCTTGACATCGGGGATGAAGCCCATGTCCAGCATGCGGTCCGCCTCGTCTATGACGGCGATATCGACCTTGCCCAAATCGACGGCATGCTTGTGCAGGTAGTCAATCAGGCGGCCAGGGGTGGCGACAACCAGATCGACGCCGTGGGAGAGGGCGGAGAGTTGCTTGTCATAGTCCATGCCGCCATAGACGGCGACCGTGCTGAACTCGGGGCAGTAGGCGCTGATGTTCGCCGCATCGGTGGCGATCTGAATCGCCAGTTCGCGCGTGGGGGCGAGGATGATGGCCATGGGCTGCCATGGGTCGCGGTCCTCCTTGTTGGTGTTCAGAAAGCGCTGAAGCACCGTGATGAGGAAGGCAGCCGTTTTGCCAGTGCCCGTCTGTGCCTTGCCTGCCAAGTCTTTGCCTTGCAGGGAGTGCGGGAGTGCCTGCGCCTGAATGGGGGAGCAACGGCGGAAGCCCAGCTCCTCCAGCAAGGCGCGCAGGATTCGGTTGTCCAGCCCGAACTCCTGGAAGAAGTGCTCGTCATCCGCCTGGCGGACAGGTTCGGGGGGAACCCAGCCTTCCATGGACTTTGATGGCGCGTTGTTGCTGCTGCCTCTTGCGGGCTTTGGCTTCTTGGGATTAGCTGAGGTTTGCTTCTGGGTGCGCGTATCCTGCTTCTGTTGGGGAGGAACAGACCCTTGGGCTGTGCGACGTGACGACGAGGCATCGTCGTTACCCCCTTTGCGTTTTGGGGAGTGGCGTTTCGCTCCCTCGTCTGGAAGATACACGGTGTTTTGCACCTGCGGCTGCTCTTCGGTGATTTCCTGCGTGCCGCCGAATATGTTCTTGAACCAATTAACTATTGATGAAAAAAAGCCAGACAAAATATCATTCTCCTAATTGTGTCATTTATGCTTCGGGAAACGGTAGATGCGTTCCCCTGGGTAGCAGAAGTCGTATGTTTCCCTGGCGGCTCGCTGAAGCGTGTAGGGGTTCTCGTTCTGGAGTTCGCTGTTCTCCTTTTTGAGTTCGGCTATCTCCTTTTCAAGGGCTTCGTTCTGGAGTTGAAGCTCCCTCAGGAGGGCCTTCTTCTCGTTCATTTCGCGCCTTACAGGCATAATCAGCCCCAGCCCGGCTATCGCTATGATAACCATGGCGATGAAGAATATCAAGTCACGCAAGCACATAGCCTGTCTTATCCTGTTGTTGTGGTGAGCTATTTTAGCAATACCGTCTCCCGTCTCAATTGGTATCTGCCGTTATTGTTCATAACTGCGAAATCCATATTTACTATATTTCCACTTGTCTTTTTTTCCAGTAGGTTAGCCAATTGTTTTTCATCTTCCATGACAACCCTATTGACTTTGAGGAGCAAATCACCGCGTTTGATGTACTTACGCCACCCGTCGTCCTCGTCCTTGTAGTCTTCTGGCTTCATGACTTCGCTGATGGCCAGCCCCTTGGTCTCCTCGGGCAGCTCGAGCGCGATGTTGAGCTTGCGCGTCAGTTTCTGGACGCGAATGCCGAGGCGGTAGGCTATCCGCTCCTCATTGCTCATGTCGCGAAGGCGAACGATGATTTTGCGGCCATTTGCCAGGTTAAACTCGACTTTGGACTTTGCGTCCAGATGCCACAGCTGCTTGCCAAATTCAAGTGGACGACGGACTAGCGTTCCATTGACGGCGGTGACAATATCGCCGTCCTTGAGGCCTGCCTCTGCAGCTGGCGTCTCCTTTGTAACGAAAATCTTGACGCCCTCATCTGCAAAGGTCGCCTGGGAGATGCCCAGCCTGCCGTTGGAGAAGGTCTCGGGGAGAAGCCAGTGGGAGACGAATGTTTCTAGACGTTTGGCAGGGATGGCGAAGCCGATGCCTTGTGCATCGCTTCGTATCGCCTGGTTGATGCCGATGACGTTGCCGTCCAAGTTGATAAGTGGCCCGCCACTGTTGCCTGGATTGATGGCGGCATCGGTCTGAATCATGTCGTTGTAGGGTTCGCCCGTTACACTGAGTTCACGGTTGATGGCACTCAGCACGCCGCTGGAGACGCTGTGCTCCAGTCCAAAGGGATTCCCCAGGGTGATGACGCTCTCGCCCAAAAGCAGGTCGTCGGGTGCGGCGAAGTCCGCAGCCTGCAGTGGGGCGGTTTTGAAATCGCCCGTGAGCTTCACTAGGCATAGGTCGCTCTGGATGTCATAGCCAACGATTTCTGCAGGGAAGCTCGTGCCGTTGTGAAGCTTGAGCAGCAACTTGTCCGCTGCGCGGGTGACGTGCCAGTTGGTGAGTGCGAGGCCGCTTTCGTCGATGATGACACCGCTTCCCAGCGGGGTGTATTGGCGCTCAATGCGGGACTTGTACCTCCGCAGCGCAAAGTATTCGTTGAGGCGCACGATGTAGGGATCGTCCACGCGCACGTCGATTTCCGTGCCGATGCTGACGACCCACGGCATTGCCTTGCGGACCGCCTTTACGGTTGGTGTCATGCGCACGTCTGACTGCGCCAGGAGTGCGAGCGAGAGGAGAAAGATGGCGAGGAAACGTTTCATTTTGCTTAGTGGTTAGTGGTTAGTGGTTAGTGGTTAGTGGTTAGTGGTTAGTGGTA
>JAFTAC010000356.1 GCA_017458805.1 Victivallales bacterium
CCTCTTCCATGCCAGCGATTGCCACGAGGTCGCCGCAAACGGCGGAGGTCACGGGCACCTTCTGGTTGACCTCAAAGCGGAAGACGTTTGTGATACGGGCGGGTTTCACCTCGCCGTCGCGCATCACCACCGCAATGTCCTTGTTGATGTTCAGCTGACCGCCTGTGATTTTTCCAATTCCCAGGCGTCCCAGATAGGGCGAGTAGTCCAAGGAGCTGACAAGCACCTGAAGCGGATCGTCGGGTGAGCCTGGCGGCGGCGGAATACGGTTGACAATAAGCTCGCACAGGGGGGAGAGATCCACCTTGGGGTCATCCAAGTTATTGACGGCATAACCATCGCGTCCCGAAGCAAAAACCACGGGGAAGTCCAGCAGTTCGTCAGGCGCGTTCAGGCGCACGAAGAGGTCGAAGACATCATCGACTGCCTTGTAAGGGGCGGCAGCGGGCTTGTCAATCTTGTTGATGACGACGATGACAGGGATTTTCAAGGAGAGGGTCTTCTTCAGGACGAAATAGGTCTGGGGCATGGGTCCCTCCTGCGCATCAACCAGCAGGAGAGCGCCATCGGCCATCTTGAGCACGCGCTCCACCTGGCCGCCAAAGTCGGCGTGTCCAGGAGTGTCGATGATGTTGATGGTATAGTCCTTGTACGGGAAGGAGCCGTTTTTGGAGGTAATGGTGATGCCCCGCTCGCGCTCCAGGTCATTCGAATCCATCAGGCGTTCTGCAACCTTCTGGTTGCTTCTGAACATGCCGCTGAACTTGAAAAGCTGGTCAACCAGGGTGGTCTTGCCGTGGTCAACGTGGGCGATGATGGCGATATTGCGTATCTTGCTTTGTTCCATATACTACGATAAACAAAAAGAGAAAGATGGGAGCACGAAGCTTCCATCTTTCCCGTATGGATATTAGCACTCAGGCTTCTTGGCGGCGGAGTTGACGCGGAGGCGCAGGGCATTCAGCTTGATGAAGCCCGTGGCATCTCCCTGGTTATAGACATTGTCCGCCTCAAAGGTGACGATTTCGGGATCATACAGCGTGTAGGGCGAGCGTCTGCCAGAGATGAAGCAGTTGCCCTTGTAGAGCTTGCAGCGCACTTCGCCTGTGACGTTCTCCTGGCTCTTGGTGATGGAGGCCTGCAGGAACTCGCGTTCGGGCGCGAACCAGAAGCCGTTATAGACCAGGTTGGAGTACTGCGGGATGAGCTGGTCGCGCAGGCTCATCACTTCGCGGTCCATGCAGATGGATTCCAGGGCGCGGTGGGCGTGGAAGAGGATAGTGCCGCCTGGAGTCTCATAGACGCCGCGGTCCTTCATGCCCGTGAAGCGTGTCTCCACGATGTCGATGCGTCCAATGGCGTGCTTGCCGCCGAGGCGGTTGAGTTCGCGCATCAGCTTGGCGGGGCTCAGCTTCTGGCCGTTGACCGCCACAGGGATGCCCTTCTCGAACTCGATGGTGCAGTATTCGGGCTCGTCTGGGGCCTTCTCCACGGGGACTGTCAGCACGTGGGTCTCGACGGGGGCTTCCTGCCACGGGTCTTCCAGCACACCGCCCTCGAAGCTGATGTGGAGCAGGTTGCGGTCCATCGAGTAGGGCTTTGCGGCGCTGACGGTGATTGGAATCTTGTGCTCATGGGCGTAGTTGATGAGGTCCGTGCGGGACTTGAAGGTCCAGTCAGGGCTGCGCCAGGGGGCGATGACCTTGATGGAGGGGTTCAGCGCGTAGGCGCTCAGCTCGAAGCGAATCTGGTCGTTGCCCTTGCCAGTCGCACCGTGGCAGATGTATTCGGCGCCCTCCGCCTTCGCGACCTCGACCAGGTGCTTGGCGATGAGCGGACGTGCGATGGAGGTGCCCAGAAGGTACATGTTCTCGTAGATGGCGTTCGCCTGGAACATCGGGAAGATGTAGTCCTTAGCAAATTCCTCGGTCAAATCCTCGATGTAGGATTTCTTGGCACCCGTGCCGTATGCCTTCTCATGCAGCCCGTCCAACTCCTCGTCCTGACCGACGTTGGCGCAGTAGGTGATGACCTCTGCGTTGTACTTGTCCTGCAACCACTTCAAAATGCAGGATGTGTCCAGACCACCTGAATACGCAAGAACTACCTTCATTGTCTTCTCCTTTGGAATTATGAGATTTGTTGCCATAGAAACGACATTGTTCTATTATGCATTAATATAATACAATTCTCTGTAATTCATAATAGGCAGGGCGCAAAAAGAAGGTTAAACCTTCCATCGTTTTTTTCATTTTCAGACCAACTCAACTTGACAAGCACCTCAAAGAAGGCTACATTGCTCTTGAAAACTCTTTTTTCTCAACGCAACAAGGGCACTTTGGAGTTGGCACATTTCCTTACGGCTTGCCCTCTCCACCACAAATATGAACCACCCACAATCCATCAACAACGACATCCCGTTTGTCGTCTATTTCTCGCTGTCGGACAACAAGTCGGACGCGGAAATCGCAGAGTACATCGAGGAGTACATGGCGTGCGGCAAGAGTGTGTTCACGCTTTCTTCCGACCTGATGCAGGAACTCATCGACCACGATGAACGGGTAGAAACCATCAAGGGCATCTACGACCAGCATGGTGCGTCATGCCGTTGCGCCCACTCCACCTGGGGCGAGGGGAACGAGCTGTCGCTTCCGTTCGACGGCGACCGCAAGCGGATGCTGCGCCTCGCAGAACGACAGCTGGAACTCGCCGCCTTGTTCGGTGCAGACACCTGCGCCTTTCACGCGGAAAACTGGTCCAACGATAGCTTTCGTCCACGCACTCTGGAGCAGTGGCGTTCCTACATCGACGATTCGCTCGAAAAACTGCTTCCTGTCGCAGAACGCTGCAACGTAATCATCGCCCTTGAGAACATCTGGTCGCATGTCGCGGCTCCAAAAGAGCTGTGCGATTTCGTTGAACGCTTCAAGTCGCCCTATCTCGGCCTCTGCTTTGACATCGGCCACGCCAATGTCCTCGCAGCCTCTGGCACACGGAGCTGTTCTTGGATGCCATGGGCCAACAAGGAGTTTGATTCCATTCCATGGGATGACCACATCCTTGACAAAATGCTGCCGCATATCGTGACCGCCCATCTCCACGATAACGCCACCGACACCGACAGCCATGACCTCCCTGGCAAGGGAAACATCGACTGGGAAACCAACATGGCCAAGCTAATGAAGGTGCCGCGTCTCCGCACATTGCAGCACGAGATTGCGAAGTCCTTCCACTACCCCGCAAAAACAATCCTCGACGCCTTTGCAGC
>JAFTAC010000357.1 GCA_017458805.1 Victivallales bacterium
GGTCGAGGTGCTCTGCTCTGACTATGGCGGCGATTTGACGTGTGTGGATACAGTGCTGAAGGCCAGACCGACGGTTTTCGGCCACAACATCGAGACGGTTGAACGCCTGACTCCCGCCATCCGCAACAAGGCGAACTACCGCCGAAGCCTCGCGGTGCTTGCGCACGCAGCCTCCAGAAGCACGGAGTACGGCGTGGTTGTTAAGTCGGGCATCATGCTCGGCCTTGGTGAGCAACCCGAGGAGATTCGACAGGCCATGGCGGATTTACGCACTTCTGGCGTACAAATCATCACGTTGGGGCAGTATCTGCGCCCAACGCATAAGCACTGGCCCGTGGCGCGCTACATCCCCCCGCAGGAGTTCGATGAATGGAAGCGCATCGCCGAAGAGGAATACGGCTTTGCACGAGCCGTGTCAGGCCCCTTCGTGCGCAGTTCGTATCTTGCCGAGGAAGCATTCGCTTCTACAAACAGTGTTTAGTGGTTAGTGGTTAGTGGTTAGTCTATGAGAATGTTGTCGTCAACTAACCACTAAACATTCACCACTAGACACTAACCACTAAACACTAACCGTTAGGTAACAATTACCTGTCCAAGTAAACCAAAACTAGGAGAAAACAATGAAAAACCAGAAACGCATTCTGTTCATCGGAGCTCACCCGGATGATGCCGACATTCTGTGCGGTGGCACGGCCATTAAACTGACGAAGGCTGGTCACATCGTGAAGTTTGTCTCCGCCACCAATGGTGACACGGGGCACATGATTCTTTCACGCGCAGAGACTGCCAAAATCCGCAACAAGGAAATGGCTGCTTCCGCGAAGGCTGGCGGTCTTGAATACGAGATTCTGCCCCACAACTGCGGCCTGGAGGCCTCCGTTGACAACAGACGCGAAATGGTTCGCCTCATCCGCAATTTCAAGCCCGATGTGGTCATCTCCCACCGTACCTGCGACTACCATCCAGACCACCGCGCCACCGCGCAGCTGGTGCAGGACACCGCATACGTCGGCATGGTTCCCCACTTCTGCGAAGACACCCCCATCCCCGATGTTGCCCCCGTCTATGCCTTCACCTACGACAAGTTCGTGGACCCCAGGCCCTTCCGCTGTGACGCAGCCGTGGAAATCGACTCTGTCCTGGAAGAGAAGCTGAAGATGATGAGCTGCCACAAGTCGCAGTTCTTCGAGTGGCTGCCCTGGGCGGACGGCGACAGGGACATCATGTCCAAGAAGCTTACCAAGGACGACAAGCACGAGCTGCTGCTCCGCTTTGTCGAACGCTTCAAAGGCGCGGCGAATGACGCCCGTGAATGGCTCCAGGCGGTTTACGGCTTCACCAAAGGCGCCAAGATCGTCTATGCCGAGGTCTTCGAGCAGTCCCCATACTCCCGCGTGGTCTCCCGCGAGGAGTTCCAGAAGCTCTTTGAGCCGTAAGTTAATTTGTTCTGTGCCGCAGGCGCAAGCCTGCGGAGGCTGTTCTGTGCCGCAGGCGTTCGCCTGCGGAGTCTGTTCTGTGCCGCAGGCGCAAGCCTGCGGAGTCTGTTCTGTGCCGCAGGCGCAAGCCTGCGGAGTCTGTTCTGTGCCGCAGGCGCAAGCCTGCGGTTTCAAGGAGAAGCAATGCAAAAGATATTGATTGGAGCGGGTGAATGTGCAGTAGAAGTTCCGCTTTTTGCGGAGCTGGGGGGGTATGGGCCTTTCAAGGGGCGCCGCAACATCGGTGTGCGGGACGACCTCTATTGCCGTGTGCTGACGGTGAACGATGGCGTGCGCCGCAATGTCGTCATCGTGACCGACACGATATGCATGGACCAGAAACTGTGCCGCATGCTCCGCATGGAGCTTGCAGAGGACTTTGTACTCTTCCCTGATTCCATCATGTTCATTGCCACGCACACCCACTCTGGCGCGTGCCTCAGCTCCTGCGACGTGGGCTACGGAGAACCCAGCGAGGAGTTTCGCCAGAACTGGCGAATCGCCGTTCGCAAGGCTCTGGCGGCGGCACTGGCCAGCGAGGAGCCAGTTAAGGCCCTGGCAGGCACGGCTCCCATTCGCAAGGAAATAGGTCAGCGTCGCACAACTGACGAGGACAAGCACACGGACCCCGCCATCCGCTTCATCAAGTTCGTGCGTGCAGATGGTTCTATCAAGCTGCTTCTCCACAACTACGCCATGCACGGTGTCACCTTTGGCCCCGCGCAGAAGAAGGCCTCTGCTGACTGGATGGGTGATGCCAACATCAAGATTCGCAAGCGTGGGCTTGCCGAAATGCCGATGTTCCTCTACGGCACGGCAGGGGATATCAATGTGATTTGGACCCACCCAAATCCAGCCGAGCGTCATCTCAATCTGGACTGGATTGGCACCAGCTATGTGGATGACCTGGAGGCAGGACTTGACAACTGCCATGAAATCACCCTCGGTCCCTGCAAAGCTGCTTTGGAGGCTGTCGAATTCCCCACGGAACCCGTTGATGCCAAAGAATACAGGGAGACGGCTGCAAAGCTTATGGAGGCGGGCAATCCCGACAACAGGCTCCTCGTTTACACTTGCGACAGGTTGGAGGAGATGGCGACTCTAGCCGACAAGGGCTTCGATTTCCGCGTCATACGCGATCTTCAGGTGCTGACGATGGGGGACCTTCAAATATATGCGCTGCCAGGCGAGGCGTTTCTCGCGTTTGGAGAGGAGCTTCGTGCCAAGTCGGATGCGGCCTTCCCGATTGCAGTCTCCGTCGCCAACGGGGATGCAGGCTATCTGCCAACGCGGAAGATGTTCGAGCAGTATCCCACCATCTTTTCAAACCAGAACTTCGGTGCATTCGGCTTCTATGAAGTCTGGTTTGGTCAAGGCAAGCTTCGCCCCAAGTTCAAGCCTGAAATCGAAGAGCTTATCATCAACAAGTTGCTGGAATTGGGAAAGAAGACTGCGTTGCGCTAAAACGGGGCGGACGAGTGTGCCTCGGGGGGATGATGAAAGATGTCTGTGAATCTGAACATAGCGCAGTGTTTGAAGGAAGAGGCGGCCAGGCAGCCTCGGAACAGGGCTGTCATCTTCAAATGCGGATATGACCCTGAGGGCAATCCTGCCTACGCTCATTATACTTTTGAGCAGTTGGACAAGCGCAGTGACTTCCTCGCCTGGGGCTTGAAGCGACAAGGCATCACGGCGGGCATGAAAGTTCTCCTGATGATACGTCCTTCATTGGATTTCTACGCGCTGGTGTTTGCCCTTTTCAAACTGGGGGCTGTGCCTGTGATGATTGACCCTGGCATGGGCTGGACAGGCTTCCTTAACTGCGTTGCGCAAGTCGCCCCCGAAGGCTTCATCGGCGTTCCCGCCGCACAGCTTCTGCGCATCTTTTGCAGCAAGCCTTTTGCCACCGTGAAGGTCAATATCACGCTGGGGAAGAATGGCTTTCTGGGAGGCTGCCCCGTCTGCCGCCTCAAAGGCATTGAAGCCCCCTTCGAGGTCTATAGCCCACAGCCAGGTGAAACGGCTGCCGTGCTTTTCACGTCTGGAAGCACGGGACCCGCCAAAGGGGTCACCTACACACACGACATTTTCAATACGCAGCTGAAAATCCTCCGTAGTGAATACGGTATTGGGCCTGGCGAGATGGATTTGGCTTGTTTTCCTCTTTTCTCCCTCTTCACGGTCGGTTTAGGAGCGTGCGCGGTTGTGCCGCAAATTGACCCGACACATCCCGCTCTTGCCAACCCGCAGGAAATCATCGAGCCCATCCGCAACTTGGGCATTACCTACTCCTTTGGTTCGCCCACTCTCTGGGACCGGGTGAGCCGCTATTGCGTCCAGCGCAAAATCAAGCTACCTGGCGTGAAGCGCATCATTATGGCGGGTTCCCCCGTGCCTGGACGTGTCCACGAGGCCCTGCTTGCCCATGTGCTTGACGAAGGTGCAGAAACCTTCACGCCATACGGTGCCACGGAGTCTCTGCCAGTTGCCAACTTCCGTGGCTCCGAGATGCTGGCGGAAACCCGTGCCGCCACTGACAAGGGCGCAGGGATGTGTGTCGGCAAGCCTTTGGAAATCAATCAAGTCCGCATCATTAAAATAACGGACGAACCGATTGCTGAATGGGATGAAAGCCTGGTGCTGCCCACTGGCGAAATCGGTGAAATCTGCGTCAAAGGCCCCGTGGTGACACGCGAATACTACAAGCGGTCCGATGCCACGGCCCTCGCGAAAATACAGGACGGCGATGCCGTCTGGCACCGCATCGGCGACGTGGGCTATTTTGATGAAAAGGGACGGCTGTGGTTCTGCGGACGCAAGGCCCATCGCGTCGTGACCCCTGCTTCAACGCTTTACAGCGTGCGTTGCGAGGCGCTCTTCAACGTTGATCCAGGCGTTAGGCGTTCTGCTCTGGTCGGCATCGGGAAGGCTCCAAACCAAACGCCTGTGATGGTCATTGAGCCAGAACCAGAGGCCTACAAAAGAGTGTCGTCAGACGAAAAGCACTTTCTGGAGATAGCCTCGCAGAATCCCATGACCGCTCCCATCAAGCACATCCTCTTCAACCCTGCCTTCCCCGTCGATGTGCGCCACAATGCGAAGATTAACCGCGAACAGCTTGCCAAATGGGCCGAGGAACTGGTAAAGCTATAAGTGCTTTAACAGCTAACGTTTCTCAACCTTACTGCCATTGGAAATGGTGTTTTTGCCTTTAATGGCTTTCTTGAGCGGATTCTGCATCGCCTGTATCTTCACGACTCGAACGCACGCAAGAACAACAAGAATGCCTTTGTAAATGGCAACCCCGCCAGGATTCGAACCTAGACTAAGTGTACCAAAAACACTTGTGCTGCCATTACACCACTACGAAAAACAGCCTGAACAGAAACCGTAGTCTTTTCCCCATTGGAGCAACTATGTTAAAAGCATTATTGATTACCCTGTTGTTACCGTTTGTTCTTTTTGCGCAGACGATGACGGAATCCGCCCATCACATTGAAATCCAGGGCGGCTGTTTGTTGCCAGAGAAGGCCTCCACGCCATTACTGGAGCTGGACTTCGCCAACTCCAACGCGAAATGGGAGCAAACCGACAATTTCGAGCAGAAGCTCACCTTTGGCTATGGAGAACAATACGGCAAAAAGGGCTTCTACATAGTTGGTCCCGAACTAACGAAGAAAAAGTCACGAGACATCGCATGGCAGCTCTTCTCACCCAGATTCCAGCTCAACGGAGCGCACAGTGTTAAGGGGAACATCCTCCTCTTCACAAACGGTCAAAAAGCCATTGGTCCGTACCTGCCATTCCGTGAAAGATATGTCAATGCCATCTTCTGGTTTGCAGCCGACGGTTCTTCGCTGGGCAAAACCATTTTCCCTGTCAAAATCATCCAAAACGGCTACACCCCCATTCTCTTCCAGCTTCCCGTGCCAGAGAAGGCGGTTGAGGCCCAGCTTTCACTGGGGGCAAATACGCCCGACATCGACAACACGGCCCTGGTGCTGATTTCATACGCATCCGTCTATGGCCTCTCCAAGGACGGCGACTACTTTACAGATGCGTTTGCCGTTATGCCCCCTGTGCGTGGCGTGGCAGATTGCTCATACGAAACATACGAGCCAGCTGGCTCCTCCATCGCCATTGAAGTGGCATACGCAAGCGATGACAACGGGGTGCCCAAGGAGTTCTCCGCCTTTGCACCGTATGGTGCTGCCGCCCCTAAAGACACCGCCTGGACCAAATCCCGCGTGCTTTTCAAGACAGACGGCAAGGCGTGCCCCATCCTCCGCTCCATAAAAGTTGGGAACATGCTCTTTTCCAACTGGAACGCGCTCCAATGCTCGACACTGCCCAGAGTCCAGCGCATCTCCAAGTCCCCTTCGCCTGACCCCAAGCAACCGTTCGAGTTCGAAATTGACCATGAGATGCCGCTTGACAAGCGTTCTCTGAAAGTCGTTCTGGATGGGGAGGATATCAGCAATAGTATTCGTCCCGTCCTTATCAAGCCTGCCCCTGGCGTAAAGCCTACCTTTGCCTACGTTCCCAAGGAGCCCTTCGCCATGCGCAAGGTCCACAAGGCGGTCGTAAGCATTGCAGACATCTACGGCAATGCCACCGAGACACCTCTCTATTTCTTCTTTGACGAGCCCCTTGACAAAGGAGTTTTCTCTCTGCGCGAAGACGGGCAGATGCTGCTGGACGGGCAGCCCTTCTTCCCCATCGCAGCACCATACGTCATTCCGCTCCCCGTCAATGACCACAACCTGGACAATGCCTTCACCTGGCTCAAAAATGTGGGCTTCAACACCGTTTACAGCGGACGCAACGCCAAATATGGTGAATATATGGACAAGGTGGCCAAATACGGCATGAAGATGTATGTGATGCCTGGCAACTCCAACGGCGCCAACTGCAACAACCTAGACGAGATGCTCGAAAACATCGCCCGCGAATACCGCCACCCCGCCGTGCTGGCATGGTATATTGGCGACGACACAGCCAGCCACAACTCCCCCGAAGAGATGATGCGCAAGAACGAAGCAATCAAGGCCGTGGACCCCTATCATCTTACCGTCCAGGCGGATGCCATGCACGCTATCCACCCATTCGCACCCGTTGCTGCGGCAGACGACACCTCGCGCTACCGCCCTGTCGTCAACTTCGCCGACAGCTTCCGCGTCGAACTTTACCCCGTCTATAACGATTCTGAGAAGAACGCACGTGAATGCGTCCCAACCGTCATTGACGATATGAAGACCATCCTGCGGGACAACCGCGACTTTGCAACCTCCCCCAAGCACATCTGGGCTGTGGTGCAGTACTTCGAGGGGTGGACTGACACGAAAGAGAAGGCCGCCTGGAAGCGTTTCCCGACCTGGCAGGAGTTGCGAGCCATGACCTGGGGCTCCATCATCCATGGTGCGCGAGGGATGCAGTGGTACTCCTATCGCTATGAGACAAAGCGCTTTGTGCATGGCTTCATGTACAAGGAGGAAACCCGCGAGAACATCAAACGGCTGGTGGCGGAACTCACATCGCTTGTCGATGTCATCAACCTGCCTGACAACCTGCCCGCACCGTCTGTCACCATTCTCTCTGGCCCCGCAAAGGACGCCTTCCAGAACGAGGCCATCAGCATCATGGCTCGCAAACATGGTGACACCACATACATTTTCACCCTCAACTCCGCCTACGAGCCCGTAAAAGCCCGCATCGCGCTGCCTGGCTTTGCCAAAGCCTCCGTGCTTTTCGAGGGGAACCGCACGTTGAAGATGGAAAACGGCGCCCTGGTCGATGTATTCCAGCCTTACGACGTACACATCTACAAGATGGAACCCTGAACAATGCAACAGATAGGGGGTGGCGAGCCACACCCTATCTACCACAGCCCACAACCATGGGGTCGCGCGCGTCTCTCCGACGGCGAGACGCCGTCGCCACAACCTATCTGCCACAGACCACAACCTTGGGGAACAGAGCGTTGAAAAAACAGCCCCCACTCACCAACCATGAACACCCGCCTTTTCATTCTTCCCATTCTGCTTCTCTCATCCATCCTTGCCGCACGTCTGACTGTCGAGCCGCAGGGCGATAGCTTTGTTGTCAAGCGCGATGGAAACGTGCTGATAGAATCCGTTGTCATGGAGACCGACATCCTCATGGAGCAGGCCAACGTTCAAACCTCCCCGCAGACAATGGCCGACGGCACGCGAGTGTGGGAGAGGTGGTGCGAGGATCGGGACAACCGCTTTCGTCTGGAGGTCGCCGAACGCGCGGACGGCGCAGTCGAAATCACCATGGCAGGTGAAATTGACGCACTTTCCACCAACCTCACCAGGAACCTTACCCTGACGATGCCCACGGGCTGCCTCGCCGACAAGGAGTTCCAGGCACTTGCAGACAACGGGCGCGCCTGGCGCCCCATCAAGGGCAGGTTCACGGCCAACTCCTCGGGCATCTACCGCTGGCTGGCCTGCGACGGCCTGACCTTCGACTTCAATCCCATCGGCCCCATCGACGACTGCAGCATGTACCGCCTCGGCGCCATCAAGGGCATCTGGCGCGTCTGGATAAACAACGGCGCCCTCAACCTGCAGGCAGGCTCCACCCTCCCCAACTGCGGCGGCTTCACCGGCACCAAACTCATCCTGCGCGAAGGCGTCTATGAAGACTACGACTGCCTCCACTCGGTACGCCTCTTCAACTATAGCCAGGCTCTCCCACCTGTCCGCCTGTTCAGTTTCGGCGACAACCGCGTCGGCAGGCAGTACACCCCCGCCAATCTGCCCTTCGACACCAAACGCGGCTTCGGCTGGGCGGACGGCGAGCCCGTGCCCGCCCCGCGCAAGGGCTCGCCCGAAGGCGCCTACTACGCCCATGTCCACGGCAAGGGCACACGCACCTTCCGCGTCGCAGGCCTCCAGAAGGGCTTCCACATTGTCACCGTCGCCGCAGGCAACTTCGGCGGCGAACCCAACCGCTTCCGCATCGCCGTCGGCGCGGAGGAACTCGCCCGCGACACCATCGTCCAGCCCCGCAGCGCCCGCATCTTCTCCCGCGTCGTCCACGTCCAGGACGGCCAGATCGACATCACCCTCGAAGGCGAGTTCCTCCTCTCCGTTATCGCCGTGCAGGCGCTCCTCTATGACGGGGAGGACTTCGCCTTCCGCCGCGGCTTCTGGGTCGCTGACGGCTACGAGCCAGGTGTCCTCTACCGCAACGAGTTCTATCGCAAGCCGCCAGTCTTCGCCACCGCCGAGGAGACGCTCGTCCTCCCCGTCCCCGGCACTGAACTCGCCGCACATCCGCGCGAGCCGGAGCGCCCCGTCTTGCGCCAGGACATCACCAAACCCCAGTTCGCCTGGCTGCGCAACGTCAAGTCCGTGAAACTGCTCA
The DNA here is from genome assembly GCA_017458805.1 of Victivallales bacterium. Classification (GTDB taxonomy): domain Bacteria; phylum Verrucomicrobiota; class Lentisphaeria; order Oligosphaerales; family Oligosphaeraceae; genus RGIG3456. The sequence goes on from JAFTAC010000357.1 coordinate 8,871, forward strand.
AGCATTCCTCGTCGATGGCAGAACTCGACGCGCCAGGCCTCCTCGACCGCTTCCTCGACCAACTCATCGAGGGCAAGCAATTCACCTCCATTGAGCTCTCGGGCATGCACACCCGCCAGATCTACTTCGGCAGTATCGAGCGGGGTAAGGAGGCCGTCGGACGCATTGCCAAGGCTGCCCACCAGCGCGGCCTCAAGCTCATCGACCACCACTCCACCACCCTGCTGCGGAACTGCGGCGATTGCGGACTGCGCGTACTCGCCGTGCGCCTGCCCGAGACCTGCCGCACCTACAGAGACCACCTCCCGTCCTTCCAGTCCTGCATCAGCAACCCCGAATTCCGCAAGACCTGCTTCGGCTATCTCGCCGATCTGGTCCGACGCGGCGTCGATGGCTTCCAGCTGGACGAGTTCAACTTCTGGAAGCACTCCTGCGCCTGCCAGCACTGCCGCGAAGCCTTCCACCGCGCGACTGGCTGCCATCTGCCGATGAACGAACTCGACCCCTGCTTCAACAACCCCGACTCGGAGCTGTGGCGCCGCTGGGTCACATGGCAGGACATCCAGGTCACCGCAGGCTTCATCGCGATGCGCCAGTACCTCGCACCCATCAACCCTGATGTCGTCTTCCGCAACTACTCGACCCACGGTGGCGCCTTCACCCGCTCCCGCCGCTCCGACACCCTCGGCTGGGACCTCTTCGACGAGAGCCGCGCCCTCGACTGGGTCGGCACCGAGACCATGACCCGAAATGTCATCCAGACCTCACGCAGCCTCATCCCATTCAGGCGCACCCAGAACGTCTTCCACCTCGCCACGGGAATGCCCGTTGACGCCTGGTACTACGTCAACGACTGGCCATCCTCGTATTTCGCCTGGGGCGTCGCCAACATGACCTGCCAGACTGGCCTCATGCCCGCCCAGCTCGTCCAGAAGGAGGGCGACCCCGACTACGAGCGCTTCAGCGCCCGCCCCGTCAACATGAAGCGCGAAGGCACCACCGCCGTCGCCGAAATTGCCCTGCTCTTCTCCACCGAAAGCCGCGACTGGAACCGCCTCGTCGGCTACCCGCATGAACTCTACGGCATCGCGCAGACCATGGAGCGCCTGCACCTGCCCTACGAGTTCCTCGGCTCCATGAGCCTCGACGACAAGCATCTGTCCAAGTACAAGGCTCTCGTTGTCGCCGCCGCCGGATGCGTCACGGACGGGCAAATCCGCGCCATCCGCAGCTTCGCAGAAAGGGGCGGCGTGGTCTATCTCACCACCGTCGCGGGGCTCTTCGACCAATACGGCACCTTCCGCCAGGCCTGGCCCTTCGCAGATCTCTTCGGCTTCAGCCCATGCACCAAATCGCTCCCCAAGGTTAAGGAGGTCTCTGCGGATGGCCGTACCGTCAAGCTCGCCAAACCGCTTCCCACCTTTCTGCCGCGCGACGCCAAGGGCAATCCGCTGCGCCTCACCGTCCCCTGCGGCAAAGGCAAGATCGTTTACTGTGCCCTCCCCATCGCCTCCGAGTTCTATGAACTTGAGGCCCGCCACATGAGCATTTGGAAATACAACCCCGACCCCGACCTTGAGGCGCTCTACCAGGCCGAACTAGCCGACC
>JAFTAC010000358.1 GCA_017458805.1 Victivallales bacterium
AAATTATAGCTGTTTTCCGAGCTGTGCAGCACAGGTGAAGAGGCAGCGTGGGAGATGAAACATGGTCTTCCATTTGCCGCCTTTCAGGGTGTGGGTGACCTCGCCGCAGCGGTTCAGATAGCCGAACCACTCGGGGTACTCGGGGTCGCGGAAGTGCTCCCACGTCCAGATGTCCAGCTCTGCAAACTTCTCCAGGAAGAACTCGTCGCGGGTGAGCCTGTAGGCAAAGAGGCAGGCGATCAGGGCCTCGCAGTGGGGCCACCACAGCTTCATGTCCCACTGGAGCTCCAGATGCGGCTTGTGGAGGGCATCCATGAAATAGTAGATGCCACCGTATTCACGGTCTGTCCCGAAGTCCAGGATGCCCTTGATGATGTCCGCAGCCCGTGCAATCAAAGCAGTGTCGTTCTTCTGTTCGGCATGCTGCAGCATGAACCACATGGATTCAAGTCCATGCCCAGGATTGACCATGCGCCCCTCGCAGGAGTCCAGGTCGAACGCGGGGCCTTCGGCGTTGATGTTCTCGAAGAGAATCCGCATCTCGGGGTTCCAGAAACGCTCCGTCACCGCATTCACCGCCTGTTCGGCGGCCTCGTCGTACTCGTGGCTGCCAAGGCATGTCCGCATCTCGTATGCCAGATTCGCCAGCATCATGAAATGCCCGTGGGAAAGCCTGCGTGGCTTGCCTGGCAGCCCCTTCTCCCAGCGGCCCTTCGGATTGTCCATGCGACGGATGTAGCTGCGCATGGCGGAATCGGCTTCAAGACGGTACTTTTCCTCGCCCGTGGCCTTGTACATCGCAGCCGCCCCCATGGCGGCAAAACAGTCGGAGAAGATGTTGTACGGTGCCACGGAAGGCACGCCCTGGCGGTTCAGCGCGAAATAGTAGGTGCCGTCCTCCGATTTGCCGTGCTTTGTCAGAAAATCATAGCCCTGCGAGGCTATCTCAAGCCATCGGTCGTTGCCACCCTGCGCAACGGCGAATCTGGCGAACATATAGACAATCCGCCACTGCATCCACATGTACTTTTCGGTGTCATAGACACTGCCGTCGCGGTCAAGCGAGGTGAAGTACCCGCCATATTGCCTATCAACGCAATGCTGTTCCCAAAAGGGTATCACGCGCTCGTACAACTCGTTCTCATAACGTGCCTTGATTTTGGCAAAATCCATACTCATTCTCCGATATTGCTTCTATCCAACTAGCTAGTGTGGTGTACCTAGTCCGTCCTGACCGTGCGCTCCTTTAGAGCACGTGCGGGTCCACCGTGCAACCTTCCTACGGTTCCTGGTTTTCGGCCCAGTGCTTGAGGGAGCGGTCGAAGTAGTCGTCCATGCGCTCCACCTCGAACTCGTCCAGCATCTGATCGACGTTCATGTCGTCGCGCTCGCAGGTCACGAGCACGGCCCCGACATGTCCTGGATCGAAGATGGTGACGCCGCGACCATACTTGGCCTTCATGTTCCTGAAACGCTCCCAGTTGTGGTCGTAGTGGCAGATTTTGCAGTCCAGATTGACCTCGTGTGTGATGATGTGCTTGTAGTTGGTGGTGCGTGCCACCAGCTCGCCCATGGGGTTGATGATGGTACACTGGTCGCCGCAGATGCTGCCCACGAAATGCGAATGGCAGGCGTAGGCCCAGTAGTTCTGCACCAGCCCGCCATGGTACATGGATGAGAAGACAAGCAGGTCTGGCTTCGCCGCCTCGTACTTTTTGCGGATGGGCTCGAAGTTCAGGTCGAAGCAGATTGCGCAGCCGATGGTGCCGAAGTCCGCCTGGATGATGGGGGCGTCCTTGCCGCAGAGGATGCCGTTCTTGGTCGTCTCCTCAATGACGCAGTGGTTCTTGTTGTAGATGCCCGCAATGTTGCCCTTTCTGTCGATGATCTGCGTCGAATTGCGCCAGGTGCCGTCGGGCAGCTCGCGTGCGGCGGAATAGGCCACGTAGGTGCTGTTGGCGATGGCAACCTGCTTCCAGAAGTCCAGCATCTGGTTGCCGCGCGTGCGATAGTACTCCTTGCGCACCTCGCCTGTCAGATGGTGGTAGCGGTCGCTTGCCTCGGGCACCACAATCAGGTCGGGCTTGTCCGGCAGCATCGCTTCCACTTGCCCTTCCCAGAAATGCTTCATCTCATCGACAGCAACCTGGAATCCCTTGGAAACATCGGCGCGCATCGTGCGGCTGCCCTCCGAAACGGCAATCATGCATCTTCTTGACATTGTTACTCCTTGCTTTGAAAAACTCAAAATGTGGGTTATAATATCTGTTGCCCCCTATTATACAATGCCACCAGGCTTTTTGCAATCTGACAGCGCACAAATATTCCCACAATTCAACAACCATGGCAAAGAAAGCTAAAAAGACGATATGCCCAGCCGACACGGGCATCACCCTTGAAGGGGTGTTCGCGTTCACCCCATACGCTGAAGGCGAGGAGACCTCGCACCCTGCCAGCATCTACATCGACGGCAAGTGGGCCGCCATGACCTCCGCCGAGGAGCCAGCCGTGGAGGTCAACACAGCCGACTACGCCAACGGCGTCCATGAAATCAAGGCGATGGAAGACGGCAAGCGCACAGCCCTTCTGGAACTCTACTTCCACAACAAGAAGGCCCCGCAGCCGTCTCCCGCCGAACTCCGCCCCCTGTGGAACAGGATGCTAGGCGCACCCAAACAGAACCAGGAGACGCGCGAACTCCGTCCTGCGCTGATCAAGACCCTGGAGGGCGATGGCTTCACGGCGAAACTGCTTCGCCAAATCAATGGTCCCGCCACTTGGCAGAGGGTGCTCATCATGTACCCCAAGGGTGCCACAGGGCCTTGCCCCGCCGTCATCGCCCCCTTCTACAACCCGAACAAGATGTCGCGCCTGAACCTGGAGACTGGTGAAGACCTCCTGCACGAAAACGCAGAGACAATCGGCTACGGGCGCGACCTAGTGGCGCGCGGCTTCGTCACCATCATGTCCGAAACCTACCACCTCACCTACATTGCTCGCCCCAAAAACGACCAGGACCTCAACGACTTCACACGCTGGAGGCGCGCCTCCGCCAAGCTCAACGAAGAGGAACCTGGCTGGACGGGCGTCGGCAAGCTCGTCTCCGATACGCGGCTGCTCATCGACCTCCTTGAAGCAGACCCGATGGTCGATGCCTCCCGCATCGGCATCATCGGACACTCCCTCGGTGGCAAGATCTCCTTCTACACGGGCTGCCTGGATGAACGCATCAAGGTCATCGTCTCCAGCGACTTCGGCATCGGCTGGGAGCAGACGAACTGGAGCGACCCATGGTACTGGGGCAGGAAAGTCGCCTTCCTGCGCGCCGCCAACATGGACCACTCCCAGCTCCTCGCCATCGCAGCCCCCAAGCCCTTCCTGCTCATCGCTGGCAACTACGACAATGACGGCGCAAACGCCTTCTTCGCCG
>JAFTAC010000359.1 GCA_017458805.1 Victivallales bacterium
CCGCTAACCGCTAACCGCTAACCGCTAACCGCTAACCGCTAACCGCTAACCGCTAACCGCTAACCGCTAACCGCTAACCGCTAACCGCTAACCGCTAACCGCTAACCACTAACCACTAACCACTAACCACTAACCACTAAATGTCGTTTATCTTGTTCATAGCAGCCGTTATCGGGCTGAACGTCTATGACTGGTGGAAGCTCAAGCGGGCTTTCCTCCAGGGGCATGCCATTGGTGCGGCTGTGCTGCTCATATTCATACTGTTGCTACTCTTGGGACCTGCCTGGATGAGACCTCTCTTTTCACGCGGCAACCAGCCGCGCTTTCTGGTGCAGGCCTGCTGGATTTGGCTGGCCTGGTCGTTCTGGATGTTTGTTGCGCTGATTGCCTGCGACCTCTGGAACGTCGGGCTTCTGCTGTGGCAGATGTATGTACGACCAGCAGGAACGGTGCAGTGGATGCTAGGGCCTCAGGGATGCGTCTGGGTGGCGATTGGCTTTGTTGTCTTCGGCACACTCTGGGGGCTGGTGGAGGCGAATGCGATACGCATCCACAGGGTGGAAATCGTGTCACCCAAGGTGCCAGAGACTGCCAACGGCTTCAAGCTGGCACTGCTGACGGACGTCCATCTGGGGCCAGCCGCCACACAAGGCAAGCTGGATAAAGTGTTGCGTATGGTTGCGGAGGCCTCGCCTGACCTCGTCTTGAGCGCAGGGGACTTGATTGACGGCAGCCAGGAGCGGGAGCTAAAGCTGTCAGAGCAGCTTGCAACGCTTGCACCGCCGTTCGGGAAGATAGCGGTCTATGGCAACCACGATGTCTATTCGGGGTTGGATTACAGCCGCAAGTGCCACGCTTCCGCTGGCTTTCAGTTGCTTGAGAACCAGTCGGCACAGCCCGTGGATTGGCTCTGGATATACGGCGAGAAGGATCCTGCGTCGGGCTGGCATCCAGGCTACAAGGGCGAGAAGGAGGTTTTGGGGGGCTTGCAGGCTCCTGAAGGTGTGTTCCGTCTGCTGTTGAAGCACCGTCCCGATGCACCCAAGGGAGAAGGAGCTCCTTTTGACCTCCAGCTCTCGGGGCATAGCCATGGCGGGCAGATTTTTCCCTTTAATTTTCTTGTGCGTCTTCAGTACAAGTACAAGGAGGGGAGGTTGCACACGCTGCCAGGCGGTATGAAGCTGTATGTCTCGCCTGGCACGGGTGTGTGGGGACCGCCATTCAGGCTGTTCGCACGTCCCGAAATCACGTTGTTTGTTTTTCATAAGGAGTAAGTAATGAAGATTCTAGTTGCTGGCGGCGCTGGCTATATCGGCAGCTGCACAGTTGAATATCTGCTGGAGAAGGGGCATGAGGTGGCGGTCTATGACGCCCTGCTGAACGGGCATCGCGCCGCCGTTGATTCTCGCGCCAAGTTCTATTATGGCAATTTGGCCGACACGGATGAACTCAACCGCGTGATGAAGGAGTTCTCGCCCGAGGGCGTCATCCATTTTGCTGCGTTCATCGAGGTGGGGGAGTCCATGAAGGACCCAGGCAAGTATTTCACGAACAATGTCGGCAATGCCATCAACCTGGCGGAGGTGGCGGCGCGCGCGAATGTGCGCAAGCTGGTCTTCTCCAGCACGGCTGCAGTCTATGGAATGCCAGATGTGGTGCCAATCAATGAAAAACTGCCAAAGGCGCCCATCAACCCATACGGGCGTTCCAAGCTGATGTTCGAGCAGGTCCTGGACTGGTATCAAAAAATCTATGGGATGCAGTACACAGCACTGCGCTACTTCAATGCGGCGGGGGCCACGGCGGTTCACGGCGAGGACCACCATCCCGAGACGCACCTCATTCCACTGGTCATCCAGGCGGCCATGGGAGTGCGCCCCTCGATTTCCATCTTCGGAACGGACTACAAGACGGAAGATGGCACCTGCATCCGCGACTATGTCCATGTACTTGACTTGGCGCAGGCGCATCTCCTTGCATTGGAGCAGGATGGCTCGGATGCGTTCAACCTGGGCTCTGGCATGGGGTACAGCGTCAGGCAGGTCATTGACACCGTCAGAAAGGTCTCAGGCAAGGAGTTTGCCGTGAAGGAAGAGGCTCGCCGCCCAGGCGACCCCGACGCGCTTATCGCGGACTCGACAAAGGCCAAGACCGTTCTTGGCTGGAAGCCGCAGTATGACAACTTGGAGATCATCGTCCGCTCCGCCTGGGAGTGGAGGCAAGAACACCCCAACGGTTATGGTGACAAGGCGTGAGTAGTGTGTATGGCAGAAGAACGTCAAGCCAACATTAAAACTGCACTGGTGTGGCTGCTGAAGCTGCTGGGCATCGTGCTGGCTGTCTGGCTGGTGCAGCGCACGTTGGCGAATGCTGACGCCGACCTGGGCAGTGCCTTGGCGGGAGCGTGGAAGCTGCCGCTGGTACTGGCGGTGCTTGGCTATGGAGTCGTGAACCTGGTGGCTGCCTGGCGTTGGGGACTCCTGCTTCGCGTCCAAGGGATTCACATCCCGCTTTTTGACATGTTTCGGCTGACGCTGATCGGTGTTTTCTTCTCCAACATCATCCCTGGCTCTGTGAGCGGGGATCTGGTGAAGATTGCCTATCTGATGCGCTATGCGGGCAACAAGAAGGCGGAGGCGGTGCTGACCATAGCCGTGGATCGCTTCATCGGGCTGGGGGGGCTGTTTCTGGTGGCGATTGTCTCCACGCTTTTCCTGCTTGTGGAGTATCCGCGCCTCTTCACGGGAGGCGGTGTGGTGGTCTATGCCATCTGGGCCGTCTGTGGAGGAGGACTGGCGCTGCTGGTGGCGACTCTTCTGATTGTGCTTCGCGAACCAATTCTACGCATCAAGCCCATCGCCGCGCTTGTGGGGTGGTTGGCGCGCGTGCTGCCGAAGAAGGTATGCGAGCTGGTTGTCCGTTTGGTTGCAGCTGTCGATTTATACAGGACACATCCGATGGCTGCGCTGAAAGTGCTGCTTGCCTCTGGCTGCATTCACACCCTGCTGGCCTGTATGAACTACCTGCTTGGCAAGGCGTTCCACGAGACG
>JAFTAC010000360.1 GCA_017458805.1 Victivallales bacterium
TATGGGGTACGGCAAAAATGAACCGCGAAGTGCCGCTTATCGGCACTTCGCATCTGTGTAATCTGTGTAATCTGTGGTTTCTAAAAGAAGCCTTTAGTTAACTACACTCTTAAAGAACATAGCATTCATCTAAAAAAATACTGGCGATTTGCGCTATTACAAGACGGCGAGTGGCTTTTTTTTGAGAAAAAGCTGTTTTTGCGCATTGAGGCATTGAATGTTCGGTAAACAATGCTTTATTATAGCAAAATTCAACGAGAAAAAGGAGTCAAGATAGACCATGCGTAGTTTTGTTTTTGCCTGTTTGACAGTGTTGTTGGCGACGGTGCTCCATGCGGAGTTGACTGTGGAGGAGCAGGATGGAGTCATCAGCGTGAAGCGGGATGGCAGGCTGTTGGTGGAGAGCGTCACGCTTTCGCTTCTGGATGCGGAACTGATTGCGCCAAAACGCAATGAGGATGTTCTGCCCGACGGAACCCGTGTCTGGAACCTCTGGAGCGAGCACCAGGATACGCGCGTCCGGATGGAGGTGGCGCGCCGCCGTGACGGGGCCGTTGAAATCTCCATGCTCAGCAACATCCTGCCGCTCTCGCCCAGCGCAAGCCGCTTCATCCGCCTGAAGCTGGCTCCAGGCGCGCTCATCGACAAGCCCTTTGACGGCCTGGAGGGGAACTCGCGTTCCTACAAGCCCGTCAAGGGGGTGTTCGACGCGGGGTTCAAGGGGCTGAACCTCCACTGGCTTGCCGCCGACGGGCTGATATTCGACTTGAACCCGACGGGCAACACCAACTATTGCAGCATGTACCGCACGGGGGCCGTCAAGGGCGTCTGGACAGTCGAGCGCAAGGGCGGGAACATCCACATCACCGGCGGCACCACCGTGGGGCAAGGCGGTGGTTTCACGGGCATCAAGATGGTGATTTTGGAAGGGCGCAACGAAGACCAGGACCGTATGCACTTCATGCGCTCCTATCACTACAACCAGCATCTGCGCTCCAAATACCTGCTGGCCTTCGGTTCCCCCGTGCATGGCAAACAGTACGCCGACGGCAACATCCCGCAGGGGGACGAGTACGGCTGGGCCGGCGCCGTGCCGGAAGCCAGCGTGGGGCACAAGGAGGGGGCGTTCTATAGTTGCGTGACGGGCGAGGACGGCCTTTTTCAGGTGAAGAACCTGCCCGACGGCTTCTATGTCTGCACCGTCGCCGGCGGCAACTACCAGGGCTTGGAGAACCGTTTCAGCCTGGCCTTCAACGATGACGTCATCGCGAAAGAGAAAAGCATCGCGCCGCGGAAGCTCTGGATAGCCTCCAAGACCGTCCATGTCACGGGAGGGACGCTGAACGTGCGTTTCAAGGGGCGTTTCCTGCTTTCCACCTTCGGTCTTCAGCCGCTGATGGGCGATGCGGAGGACTATTCAATCCGGCGTCCCTTCTGGGTGTCGGAGGGATACGAGCCGGCTTTGATTTGCCGAAACGTCGATTTCCCGCGCGACTACCGCCTTCCCGTCTCCGAGGAGACGCTGGAGCTGCCTGTGCCCGGCACGGAGTTTTCGGCGGAGTACCGCCAGCCGCCGCGTCCCTCCTTGCTGCCGCCCGCCGACACGCCCTCCCTGGCCTGGCTTGGCAAGATGCAGATGGGCAGCATGGGCGCGGGCATGAGCGCGGCGGACGCATCCTGCCCGCAGGAACTGCGGACGCGCCTCATCGACGGCAACGTCCAGGGCAAGGGATACAACTGCGTGATGAGCGGCTTCATGCACAGCCGCCACACCTATCCCACCCGCTTCGACTACGGCGTGGAGCTAAACCGCACGCTGGCGCGGGAGGCGCATTCGCGCAACCTGAAAATCATCGACCACCACGACGTGACCATCCTGTGGAACCAGCACAGCGGCCTTCGCACGCTGGCCGAACGACTGCCTGAATTGTGCAGGGGGCTGGACGACCACCTGCCCTCCTTCCAGCTGTGCCCCCTCAACCCCGAGTTCAAGCGCAAGTACTTCGAGTACTGGCGCAAAAACGTGGAGGCGGGCATTGATGGGTTCCAGCTGGACGAGGTGCAGTTCTGGCCCCACACCTGTTCCTGCCACTATTGCCGCGAGGCCTTCACTCGGGACACGGGTTGGATCTATCCGCTGAACGAACTGGACCCCTCCTTGAAAAACGAAAACACGGTCTTCAACCGCCGCTGGCATGACTGGCGAATGGCCGCCATCACCAACTGGTTCATTGACCTCCGAAAGTACCTTGCCGACATCAAGCCCGACCTGGTGCTCTCCATGTACACGACCCACTGGGGCTTCACGCGCTCCGCGCCACGCTACAAGGCGGGCTATGACATCATGGATTTGGCGCGAACCTTCAACATGTTCGGCACGGAGGTGATGACGCGGAACGTGATGAAATCCTCCCGTTCGCTTCTGCCTCTTCGCAAGATGAAGAACATCATCACGCGGGAATACGGCACGCGCATCTGGGGCATCTATTATACAAATGACTGGGAGTCAACCTATTTTGCCTGGGCTGTCGCCAATATGTGCGGTCAGAGCGCCGTCATGGCGTTCAAGATGCCGGCAGACGCGCCCGCCTTCTGGCGATTTGCCGCCACGGACGGCAACATGAGACGGGACGGGGCGGAGGAGGTTGCTCAGATTGCGCTGCTCTTCTCCGCGCCAAGCCGCGACTGGAACCGCGCCATAGGCTTCGAGGCGGGGCTCTTCGGGATGGCGCAGGAGCTGGAGGCTCTCCACATCCCATACGAGATGATTGCCAACATCAGCCTGCGCCAGGAGGTTCTCGCCAAATACAAGGTGCTTTCCATCGGCTCCTCCGCCTGCCTTTCCGACCGTGAGCTGGAGGCAGTCAAGGAGTTTGCGCGGCAGGGCGGCACCGTGCTGATGAA
>JAFTAC010000361.1 GCA_017458805.1 Victivallales bacterium
CGTAGATGGAGGAGTCCAGATACTGAGTGGCGACTTTCGCCTGGATGAGCCCCGCGAACTTAAGGAAGATGTGTGCCAGCCCGATGAGGGCGCTGGCTTTGAGGATGCGGTCGGCAAGGCTTGTCTTCTTGTTTTTAGGAGCTTCCACGATGATGATTCCTTCGTGATTGGTGATTAATCCCTTCAAAGCTATTTAACGAACAAATCATCGGAAGCCTTGACGTTTCCGAGCAAATAAGCGCGTTTTTCGGCAAGTTTTTTTGCATCGAAGTTGCATTCGACAAGCTTACGTGCGTTTTTGCGCCGCCGTTCCATCTCGTCGGGATGGGAGGCGCACTCGACGATGGTGGATGCAAGGCTGACGGGGGTGAGGTTGTTGACGGGCCAGCCTGTCTTGTCGGAGAGGATTTCGGGGATGCTGCCAGCCTGGGAGGCGACGACAGGCAGGCCTGCGGCGAATGCCTCTGTGATGACATTGGGGATGCCGTCCTGGTCGCCGTCCTTGGCGACGATGCTTGGGACGCAGAGACAGGAAGTGGTTTGGAAGAGTGCGGGGAGTTTGGTTTGGGGAAGGCGCCCCATCCAGGTGACGGACTTGGCAATGTCCAGCTGTTCCGCCATTTGCTTCAGCTCGTCTTCCAGGGGGCCGTCGCCAACGATAGTGAGGGAGACGTTTGTCAGGGAGCCGTGAATAAGTCCTGCGATTGCCTGCAACAGGATGGAGACTCCCTTCTTGGGGACAAGGCGCCCGATGAAGAGAACCTGAATGGTTTTCGGCTGTTTGTAATCCTGCATGTATTTCCAAAGGCTTAAATCGACGCCATGGTGGATCAGATGCATCTTGACGTTCAGCCATGGGCACTTGTGGTAGAGGGCTTTTGCGGCAGCCAGGTTGCAGGAGGTGATAAAGGAGACGTTCCCGAAGAGCATTCTGGAAGGATATTTCATCTTATGGACATCGATTGCGTGAATGCCGATGGAGAAGGTGCATCCCGTCAGGCGTGCTGCTTCGTTGCCAAGGAGGGCGGCCAGGTCGGCAAACTCGGCGTGGATGTGCCCGATGTGGTTATCATGGCAGATCTGGAGCAATTTGTCGAGAAGACGTCTGTGCTTGAAAAGGGAGATGACTGCTTTAGCGGAACGTGGGAGAAGTGCTGTGAAGAAAGAATGGACTTTTGATAATGCTGAAGAGGATGATAGACTGGGGGGTTGTTCGGAGAGCAGAGTGACTTTTGGCCAATCTGGCTGGCAGTCGCAGTCGCCAGGAAACAGGGATGCGATTGTGATGGGTAGCGAACGTTCTTCAAGGAACTTGAGGTCGAGGCGGATGAAGGTCTCGCTCCAGCGTGGGTAGGAGGCGAGAAGGTAAAGAACTCTATTGTTTTGTGCGTTATGTGCACGCTTTCTTCTGGTGATGAGTTGTACCAAGGCGAAGCGACAGAGGAGCAAGGTCAGGATGAGACTGAGAACGAAGAGGAAAAGGGAGAGATAATAGCCCTTCTTTTCAAGAAAACACCAGCCGTATTTAATGAGAAAGGAGCAATTATTCAGTTCAGGTGCGGCGGCAGGGGTATTAATGTCAAATTCTAGCAAATAGGCTTCTGAAGTATTCAAGTGAGCTTTGGAAAGGTCTAGATGGACGAAGGGGATGTATCTTTGGTAGTGAGCCGGAAGAAATGCGAGGAGTTGCGTCTGGGAGGTTATGACGGCATTTCTGATGGCGGCCAGTGTTCTGCCTCTTGAATGAAGGCGTATGTCAATGGAGGCGTTTTGGAGTTCATGGATGAGTTTGGATCTATCCATTCCAGCAGGTACGCGGATATAGATGATGCAACCGTGGTTGTAGAGCGGAGTGGAGTGCTGGAAGATGAAGGAGCTCTTTCCAGATGTTGTCAAATCAGCCGTAAAGGAGGCAGGGACAGCTGATTGAAGATGGCGCACTTGTGAGTGCGCATGATGTAGGTTAATGCCGCAAAACACGCATAATGCCATGGAAAGCAGGGCGAAGAGAAGGAGTGATATGCGTATGATTTTGTGGAAAGGCATATTAGTAGATTGGGGATTTTTGGGGGAAAGAACTAGGTAAGAAAAAAAGGCGCAATCTGCAAAGCAGCTGCGCCTTTATGACATCCCCAGGAAAAGGAGTAAATCCTGGGGATGTTCTTGCATCAAACTGTTAGAACGTGTATTTGATGCCGAGGGTGATGTCGTTGGAGAAGTAGGTGTCGCGGCCCCTGTACTGATAGTTGACATTGCTGTAGCTGTAGAGAGCATAGCAGCTGAACTTCTCAGTGATGTAGTAGTTGGCACGGAGGTTGTAGTAGTACTCGGTGGTGTCGTAGTTGCAGCCATCCTTTTCATCCTGGTAGTCAATACCGAGGGTGTTGTTGAGGCTGAACTTGTGAGTGGGCTTCCAGTTCAGGAAGACGTAGTTGTCGAACTGGTAGGATCCGCCGAACTTGCCACTGATTTCGGAATCCTCGAAGTCAAGGGAGCTGCCATAACCAGTGCTCCAGTTGGCGTTGGGCATGTATTTGACACGCAGCTTCAGGGTGGGCTTCCAGTCGCCATCGCCATCGCCATCCTTGCTGGAGCCTTCATAGTCTGTGCGGGAGAAACCAGCTTCAGCATAAACGTTCAGCTTGAGGGTGGGGTCGTAGTTCACATAGAGAGCGACAGTCTTCTTGGTGGAGTCATCGTTGTAGCGGTCGTTCTTGTTGTCTCTGTAGTCCTTCTCGCGATAGGCAAGGCGGAGACCACCTTTGACCTTGGCGGAGAACTTGTAGTAAGGAGCCATGCCGATTTCCCACATTTGGAAGGAGCGGCTCTTGTACTTGTTCTTGGTGTAGTAATCGTATTCGTAGTCGAAGGTGATGACATTGCCGAAGCGACCCTTGGCCATGAAGTCGTATGCGATGCCCAGTTTGTTGTCAATGTGCCTGGCCTCGCGACGGTCGGTCTTGGAGAGCTTCTCATACTTGGACCTGGAGGAGAAGCTGATCTTCAGGTTCTGAAGATTGGAGTTCTCTGAGTCAACGGAAAGCATGAGCATAGGGGAGATGCTCCAGTCGAAGCCGTTCTTGTCATCGGCGTCCCTTCTCCAGAACTCGTAGGAGGCGTCAGCATCCGCGCCGTAGGTAACCCAGCCTTTCGTGCGGGTCAGAGAGGCGTTCACACCAGTCTTGACGGCGAGGTTTTCCTCACGGTCGCGGCGGGGGGAGTTGTCCTGGTTGTCCTCAAACTTCACTTCTTCATAGATGGAGAGGGAGAGCTTGTTGGGGAGGAAGCCAGCGGAGGCTTCGACTGAGGTCTTAAAGTAGTCGTACAGGGTTTCGGAGGCACCAAAGGCTGCCGTCGCTGAAAGAACGCCGATCAGGGCTGCTTTTGCGAATCTGCTTTTCATGATTTGTTGTATCCTCTATTAAATTCAATTATTCTGTGGCGAATGAACTATGATGCAAGAGAACTGGCAGCTATAGTTTACTTGCGGGCCTTGCCGCTAACCCATTCTTCCTCTTCGTTGATGGTGTCAATTGGAATGGTGTCGCGGATGTCAACAGGACCGGCGGCAGTGGCGTCAGTTGCAAGGCTCAGCCTGATACCAGAGCCGATGTGTTCAATGAGCAGGGCGTTGTTGTTGCCGAGAATCTTAACGATCATGTCGGTGGTGACGCCAGGGGCGGTGGTGGTGCTGATGGCCTTTTCGGCGACCGCGAGGGTACGCTTGATGAGGGCAACATCACCGGTGTTGATGAGGGCGCGGATGTTCTCGTCCCATTCGGCAACGGTCCATGCTCTCATGTCCTTGAGCATTTTCGCATTTGATTTCCCTGTAAAATCGTATGCGGCAAGAGCCTGGGAGGCTGCGAAGCATACAATCATGCAGACCAGAATTGAAAACAGTTTTTTCATTTGTTTCTCCTAAGAAAAGATTGGTTATTGTGATTTTGAAAAAAATACAAAAACTTAATTAATATATATCTGATTTTTTGATTTGGCAAGCTAATATATCAAAAAAAACTCTATTTTTTTATTTTGTTGGTTATTGTTGGTTGTTTTTGTACAAAACATCGGTTTTGGATAGGATAAAACCGTTGCTGTTTCGTTTCTGCTAATATCAGATTAAGGAGCGAACATAATTGCTGAAAAGAAGGGGGATTCACCCTATGGCGTGTTATATTGGGGGGATTTGCCGATGTCGTGCTTGTCGTGCATGGCCTGCCATGGCGAGGAGAACAGAGAAATTTTCTCTTTCAGTTGCCGGCGGGGGAAAGAGCCCCCGCCGTGTGCTGCGTCGAGTCTAAAAACTCGACGCAGCATAATAGGTGACGTAGATTAACCGAAGATACGTTTGAGGAGGCCTGCGAAGCCCTGGCCGTGGCGAGCCTCATCCTTGGCCATTTCGTGGACGGTGTCATGGATGGCGTCGAGGTTGAGTTCCTTTGCGCGCTTGGCAATTGCCATCTTGGCTGCGCATGCGCCGCATTCTGCCTCGGCGCGCATGGTCAGGTTGGTCTTGGTGTTGGGGAGGACGACCTCGCCGAGGAGTTCGGCGAACTTGGCGGCGTGTTCGGCTTCCTCGAAGGCATAGCGCTTGAAGGCCTCGGCGACTTCGGGATAGCCTTCGCGGTCAGCCTGGCGGCTCATTGCGAGGTACATGCCGACTTCGGTGCATTCGCCGTTGAAGTGGTCTTTCAGGCCCTGGAGGACTTCGGGGTCAACGCCTTTGGCGATGCCGATGACGTGTTCAGTCGCGTATGAGGCTGCTTTTTCCTCCTGGACTTTGAACTTGCTGCCGGGAACGCCGCACTGCGGGCATTTCGCCGGGGGTTCTTCGCCTTCGTAAACATACCCACAGACGGGGCATACAAACTTCTTCATAATTGTCTCCTAGTTGGTGTGTTGGTTTTTCACTGTTTTCAGGGGACTACGTACATCCAGCAGTGATGTGTGCTTATAAGCTAATATCACTTTTCAAATAGTCAAATGGCAAATGCGTTTTTATTTTGGAGGGTTGTCAGATTCCGAGGCAGTGCCTGAAGAATCGTTTCCAGCCTTCGCAGAGGCGGCTTTTGCCGCCTGGCATTCGGTTTCTGGGGCAGTCGGCAGCGCAGAGATGCAGGTATGGGCACTCTTTGCATTCTGAAGGTGGCTGTTTGCGCTTCGCGAACTCTTGCGAGAGTTTCTGCGTGAAAACAGAGGGCAGGGGAGTTTCGCCTACTTTTCCCAGCCGCCAGGCGGGCAGGACATGGAAATCGCAGGGGAAGATGCTGCCGTCGTGTTCGATGACCAGGTACTGGTTGCAGGCGGATGACATGGCGCAGCAGTCGGCCCTGCCAGTCTCCAGCTTGTTCATGATGCTGTCGAAGAGGCGTATGGAGACGCGCCCTTGGTCGTGCGTGAACCACTCGTCGAAGATGGCGATGAGGAAATCGCCCCATTGGTGCGCGGAGACGGCAAGTTCCCCCGTGGACTCCTCTATATATTGATGGTATTGTATGCCGAGGTCGTCGCGCAGATGGCGATAGATTTCGAGGGGGTGGTCTGCACTGTGGCTGTTGACGACCGTGAGGGCGTTGAAGGGGATACCGTGCCGCTGGAGCATCTTGACGCCTGCCACCGCCTCCTTGTAGCTCCCCCTGCCAGTTGCGTCGTGGCGGAATTGGCTGTGGATGGCGGGTGGTCCGTCAAGGGAGACTCCTACGAGAAAGCGGTATTCGGCCAGGAACTCGCCCCATTCGTCGGTGAGGAGTGTTCCGTTGGTCTGGAGGGCGTTGGAGACATTGACGCCTGCCCCTCCGAAACGCTTCATGCACTCCACGGCCTTGTGGTAGAAATCAAGGCCTGCCAGGGTGGGTTCTCCACCTTGCCAGCAGAAAAGGTGGTTTTCCATGGGGATGGCGAGGAACTCCGCGCACAGCTGTTCCAGCAGGGGAGCGGGCATGAGGTGCCTGCCGTGGCCGAAGAGTTCGGTCTTGCCAGTGTAGAAGCAGTAGTCGCACCTGAGGTTGCAGTCGCAGGAGACAGGCTTGATGAGCAGGGAGAAAGGGTGGGGCATGGGGATTCCAGCAGAATTAGCAATTAGGAATTA
>JAFTAC010000362.1 GCA_017458805.1 Victivallales bacterium
AAACTTCTCCGAACGATGTCATGCTTATGGGATGAAAGATGGAATACCGTACATTCTATCTCGTTGATTAGTTACAATTGCCACGTGGTTGTGCATCTCACGCCTGTGAGCACGTCGGTGATGATGGCGGTCCATTTGCCGCTCATGCGGTTGAGGCCGAGGGGGATGGTCGTCTTGCCGATGCCATTATCGGCAACCATGTTGAAGGTCAGGTTGCGAGTGGAAGTGCCGTCAGGGCGCGTAATGGCGATGTGCAGGACATGCTTGCCTGGCTTTTTGCTGGCCTGGACGGCGGCCTCGATGGAGAGCATGCCTGGCTCTTTCTCCGCAAAGCTGGCGGTGATGCCGTTGACGGTGTAGGGCAGGGCGCTGAATACCAACGCCTGCCCAGGGGCAAGTTCGACATTGGAGAGTGACGAAGCGTAGCCATGGTACTTGCGAGAACGCGCCTCGTAGATATGTGATGTCTTGTCAAACAGCAGAGTCATTTTCTGCAGGGCATTTTCGCGTCTGAAATCGCAGATGATGCCATAGACGCTGTTTTCACCAGCTTGGAAGGTGTTGACTTCAACGGCCTTGGGGAATGGGGTGCCTTTTGAAAGGTCAATGGGCCAGTTTGCAGCGCTCCCATGGGGATCAACAGGCCATTTCGCCTCCACATGGGGGGCGATGCCTACAGTCTTGGTCAGGATTTGCAGAAAAACGAGCGAGATTGCATCATAATCTGCCAGACGGAAGTTCAGGTAGCAGGTCATGCCTTTGCCGTAGTTGCGGGTAAAGATGGCGGGCGTGCCATTGGCGTGGGTCGCCAAAGGCTCTGCGCCAGCGACGGTAATGGTCTCCCAATCCATGCAGGAGAGCTTGGCGTTCTGCAGATCAATTCTGGACTCAAGGTCTTTGATGGTTACAGTGCTTTGCTTGTAGGTGACAGTTGTTTCGGGCGTGCGCTTGACGCCGAAGAGCTTGACGAGCGGCTGGTTGTCATCCAGCGGGAAGGGAGTGCCGTGTTCATCGGTGCGAAGTGCGCGGATGTCGGCAATAAGGATGCCGCCCTCTTCGACGAATTTCAGCAGGGGGGCTTCCAGCACACGGTCGAAGGCGACGGTGAAGGGGAGGCAGAGAATCTTGCGGCCTTTCAGACCATCGCCTGCAAGGATTTGCTCCTTTGCAACGTAGTCGGCGTCCAGTTGGAGGTTGTCGATGTGCTGGCGGAAGTTGAAGGCAGAGCGGAAATAGGAGCCATAGCTGTCTGCGTCAGGCCCCTCCTTGGGTTCGGGCAAGTCGGTGGTGGATTCGCACCAGGCGACCAGGGCAGAGGGATGCGAGTAGAGCAGAGCGACTTGTGGACGCTCCCGCTTGTACTCCATTAGCAGCTTGCCGAGGCCGTTTCGAAGGTCTGCGGCGGATGCTGCCACGGCATCTCCAAAGCCCGTGTGCGCAAGGGTGGGATGGGAGAGCGCCCAGGAGGTCATGCGGCTCATGTCGAAGGAGTTGATGGCGAAGTAGCTGACGCCGCGCGAGCGGTGGAAGGCAAGCCACCAGCACTCGTAATCTGCGGCTTCCTTGGAGTGGTTGTAGCCCAGCCAGCCGTAGTTCGGGTAGTCTTCGGGGGTGAAGGAACGCCAAATCTCGAAGATGGCCTTGTGGGCGGTGATTTTGATGGCCTCGGAGTACTCCTGCTGCCAGCCGAAGCCAGCCTGGGTGGCGAGCTTCCAGTAGTCGTTGCCACAGAAGGGGGTGATGCCGAAGGTGTTGGTGTGGCCAATGGGCACTCCTGGTTGCACGCTGCGATAGGCGTCGGAGACGAGGCGGCAGACCTCAATCCACACATCGGTCATGAAGGTGCGGAAATCCACGAATGGGGCGTAGTTTGCCTTGCCTCGCACATCGTCGGAGCGTGCGGGTTGAATCTCCTCCCAGCTGGTGAAGGCGGTCCCCCACTGGCGGTTCAACGCCTCCAAACTCTTGTAGTGCTTTTGAAGCCACTGGCGGTATTTTGCCTTGCAGATGTCGCAGAAGCAGTACTCTGTCTGCTTGTGGTGCGAGGAGAGATAAGCTTCGTCCGTGATACCGATGGCAAAGGGACCGATTGGCTTGTGTTCTTCGGCATTTTTGCGTGTGGTCTCGACGAGCAGCTTACGCACGGCAGGATCGTTCAGGCATTGCCTGCGGATGCCGTCAGCGGGGGAGGCCGTGTCGCGGAACGGTCCCATGTCCCCCACATACCCAGCGGCGGGCATGCCCGATTCGGCAAGCTGGACGCCGTTGCTTTCGCCGACGGGGAAGTCCGCATTGAAGCCCAAATCCTGTGACAGCTCAGTGAACTCCGCCATGACAGAGGGGAACATGTTATTGGTATGCCATGGCAGCATGGCAAAGTCGTCAAACACCTTCTTGTTCAGCTCGGGTATCATCAGTGGCTTCCAGATGCGTTCCATCTCAACACCATTTTTCAGCAGGATGACTTCGATGCGGTTGAAAGCCGTGGTGGCCTTGCTTGTGGGGAGAGGGACCTTAACCACCATATTAGGTGTGATGTTTGGGAGCGAAAGCTCCTTCTGCTCCAGCACCTGCTTGTACGGGTCTATGAGCCTGGTGCGGAGAGTGATGTTTTCCAAGTTGCACTTTGCGGTTGGTCTGAAGCACACCGTGGGGGAGGCATTGGGCTGGCAGACCTCTGTCGCTGGATTGTCAAATGCGAGAAGCGGCGAGACGTCGCCAAACTCTATCACCTTCCATGCCAGCGTCTTGTCGTTTTCGTCCAAGGCGGAAAGGACGGCATAGCCGCTTAGATTATCTCTTGATGGCAATAGAATAGCCTTGCCATTGAAGACCTCCCGAATGGCTGGCTTCGAGCGCCTGGTTGGTTCGCCGTCGAAACGAAGCTCGTTCTTGTACTGGAAGACAACTTGCAACTTCTTGACATCGGGCGAAAACGTGAGGTTTCTGCCATTCGCGTGGATAGTCGTTTTTGATTCCCCGCGCGCGGAGCGGTGGATTAGCTCGCCTATAAGAGCGAACCAGTTTTCCCAGTAGGCCTCTTGACGCCTGAGCCAGACGGTTTGCCCGTCGCGGCGGCATGGGAGAAGCGAGAAGACGTTGGCGGCCTCCTTGTCAAAGACAATTCGGAACACGCGTCCTTCGCCGTATGTGGTCGTCCAGATGCCTGCCAGGAGGTCCTTGTCGGGGAAATTCTCCATCGGGAAGATTTGCCAGATTGGGTCGTTTGGGGGAAGTGTCTTCCAGCCAGTGAGTGCCTTCCACTCTTCGGGGGCGGCGTTGCCGCAGATGAAGACCAGCCCCGCGCCCGCCTTCACCTTGGCAAGGACAGAACTCTGGACTTTTGCACTCGCCCTTGCGGAGAAGACAAATGACTCGTAGAAGTTTTCCTTGAGGCGCGAATTGGCGCGGTTGCCTGTGAAGCTGGCCATCTCGGTGCAGGAGGCGTTGCTCGTACCGACGACATCGCAGTCCATCTCGATGCGCTCGGTCAGTTCATTGATTTCACGCTGTACGCGGAGGGTTGGGATGAAAAAGAGGGTGCGGAGCGGACCGCCCGCCAGCTTCGATGCGAATTCAATGTGCTCGGTGACGGGGGGAGGCGTTAGCGGCTTGTCTATCTCACGCAGGCCGAACTGGCGGATGATCATCTCATCAGGCTCGCCTTCACGCAGTGATACGAAGTCGTAGGAGACGTTGCCAGTCTTTGAAAGGTCATAGATGAAGACACGGCACTGCGGATTTGGCGCCGTGAAAGTGCGTGTCAGCGTGATGTACTGTCCCTCTGTATCCGCATTCCAAATCAGGGGCATCTCACGGGTTGGCTTCTTCTCTCCGTGAAGCAGAAGGACGCCCCCACGCCCGCTGCCAGTGCTGCGGAGCCTAGCCGTAACGGTGTACTGCTTTTCTGGAACAAGCGTAATGTTCTGCGTGGCAATGCAATAGGCGGTTGGCTTTGCATCCACGACGTAGTTGCCGCCGAAATCGGCCAGCTCGTGGCGGCTTAGACCTGCATCGTCACAAGTCCAGGCAGCGGGCAAGCCGTTGATGCCCTCCTCCTCGAAGCCCGAGTTTTTCAGCAGTTCAGGCCCCAGTTCGGCATGGAGTGCGGTCAGGCAGACACTTACTAGGCAGGCGATTTTCCGTAGCATTGCTTTGTCTCCTCTTTTGTTTGGT
>JAFTAC010000363.1 GCA_017458805.1 Victivallales bacterium
CTGCTGTTTTTGTTCTTGTTGGAGGAGAAGATCTTGAATGTGGTCACTTCGACCAGGTAGCTGAGCTGTTTCATGAGTGGCATCTGCCAGAGATCGGCCTCGCGCAGGGAGAAGTGGCCGTCGCCTCCGAGCTGGAGAGGATTGCCGGCCCAGTCCTGCTTCACCTGAAGGTTGCAGGTGATGTTGAACTTGCCAGGAACATTATTGTATTCCTCTTTTTTGTCCTTGAAGACGCTTTTCATAATATCTTCCCAGTTCATGTCTTTGCCCACGCAAACGAGGTCGGTCGTACGTGTGACGATGTTATGCACTCCAGTTGTCTTGAAGTCGCCGCCCATGAAGGATGCCTTTTCCGTACTCCAGAAGGCCTGGTTGTTTTCGTATATCCAGTTGCCTTTGAGATTCTTGAAGGTCCAGTCACGGAAACTGCATTGGGGTGACTCAATATTGCCTTTTATTTCAAGCGACGGGGCGCCAATCAGGAAGAAGGAGCCAGTGCAGGAGAACATGGTATCCTTTTGGAAGGAGAGTGTTTCCAGGGATTTCTTCAGGTCAGGATTCAAGAGGGAGAGGATTTGCGCAGGGCGTATGGCCGTTTTCATCTCATCATCCATAGCGTTTGCGTTTTCAGAATCTTGATGGCTTGGTTTTGCGTTTTCTGGCCTTGCAACTGCGGTGCTGGTTTCCGTGTGTGTGGAGCTGTCATCTTTCTTGCTGGCAGACGCATCTTTGGTATCGGCGTTGTTGCTTGTAATTTTGAAGAAACAAGGGAATGAGCCGACAAAATGGAAGGTGCATTCGCCCTCCAGTTTTGCATTGTCAACTGTGACATGGATAGGCTTAAGGACGAGGTCGCCCGGGAGGGTGAGGGCGATGTTGCAGGAAAGGTCGTTGAGCGGCTGCTCGCGGTAGCTGGCGGTGTCTGCCTTGATGTTGCCATCCAGCCTGAAGTCCCAGTCGGAGCCCAGGTCATTGGAAGTGTAGTAGATAAGGGGTATATGGATAAAGGGAAGGGCATTGGGTGACCACTTGAAGTCTCGCCAGATTTCCTGGTAGATTGTCTTTGCCTCGCTTGACATGACGAAGTCCTGGGCGACCATCGGGTCGCCTTTCAAGTGCAAGTCTGTGATTTTCAGGAAAAACGGCTGGAATTGGACTTCGATTTGCAGGTCGGTCTCATATCCTTCGCTGGTGACGCCTTTGATGTCTTTGAAACGGAGGCGTTCAGCATCGATGGAGAGATGTGTGGTGGCTTTTCGGGCGTGGAATGTTCCGAATCCACAGTCGGTTCCATCGATGTCCATCTCCAGGCGCATTTTTTGAGGGGAATTGAGGTGGAAGCGCGGAATCTGGAGGGAGAATGTCTGTGGGGTTTTCTCGCTTGAGAAAGGTGCAAAATATTCGACGCCGCTGATTTTCGATTCTTTTAGGAAGGTATTGTAAACGGCGTCGGCGAAGGTGGTACCTTCACCGTTCACTTCAAGGGTGTTTCGTGTAATGCTGTAATTCACCTTGCCAGACCATGAAAGGAGTTCCTGGAGGGAATTGTCTTGGGAGATGCTTAATGAGAGGCTGTTCTTAACAACCAGTGTCTTGTTCTCCTCTTGTGACTTGTCGCTTTTAAGCAGATTGTTCAAATCTATTTCCAGTGAAAAGGAGGCAAGTGGCAGGTTGGGGCTTGTTTCCTCCTGGTGGGGTGAGAGCATGTCTCCACTGGCGTCAAGCTGGATATAATCCGACAGTCTCGGCAAAATGGGGGCTGCGCTTCTATGGAGGATGCTTGCCCATTCTTTGTGGTAGTCCAGTTCGCAGCGGAGATCATGCAGGTTGAGGACACCCTGCTTCAAGTCCATAGTACCATGTAGGTTATGCATGTCCCAATAGGCCAGCCGCTGCCTGGGCAGGGAGAAGGTGCTGGTCAAGTTCCATTCCGCGGGGGATAGGGGTGATTTGGGAAGGGAAAGGTTGAAGGTGAGGGTGGAGTCACGTCCTGGACGGAATTGCTCAGGGGGGGCAAGACGGGCTTCGCGAAGAAGGCTGGCTATGTGTATATCTCCCTGAAATTCAGCGGATAAAGCGTTTTCCTTCACGTCGAATTCCGCACCTCCTTTGATTGAAAGGCTTTTTTCAGAGACAATTTCTATGTTGCAGATAACGACTGTGTCTTCACTGTATGAGAGGTCGAAGGTGATGTTGTCAATGGGTACATTGCCCAGAGCGAGCTTGGAAATCTTCCAGGACATATTGTTTTCTGTGTGAGATGCATCAAGCGAGCACTCCTTCAGGGTTCCATGCCAATGGAAGGGTTTATCCAGCCATTCGAACTGTCCATTTGTATCAAGCTTTTTCCCCAGCAGTTTGGCGATGGTTGTGGGGGCGAGGGTGCCGTCCAGTTCACAGTTCACCTTACGTAAGGATGCGTTGAAATCGGCGTTTGCGCGGAGGATGTCTCCTGTTGAGAGGAGAAGCATAAGATCGTCCAGGCGTAACATGCCGTCATGGCAGGCGAGTTTGCCGCGAAGGCGTGAAATGACCACGTCATTGAGGATGGCGTCACTGAGGCTGAAGCCGCCTTCCAATTGGTAGGAATTGGGGGAGTTGCAGTCCAAGGCTAGTTCCAGGGTGATGGAGGTGTCTTCTCTGATGAAATCCATCTTTTCCATGCTTGTAGAGATAGATTCCAAGGCCTTGCAGAGAGCTGGATTACGGCCAGTCGTTTCGACAGTGGGGGTGCTGGCGAATGACTGCAGCATGGGGATGAACTGGTTGAGGTTAACGATGTCTGCTGAACAGTTGAAGCGGATGCCATTCAAGGTAGAGGAGAAGTCCAGGTGTCCCTTTGCGTCTTCTGGCGTCAGGAAGGAGAACTCGTCCGTTTGCAAATAGAAAAGTGAAATCTCTTCATGGGAGAGGAGATCGACCGTCAAGTTCTTGGCGATGATTTTTTCTAGCGGGGTGTCGCTAGAGAGGAGACCGATGGGACTGAAGTCTGCCACGATGTCGTCTGCGGCGAGGAAAAGAATGCCTCCAGGTGTCTGAAGGTTCATGGACACGCCGCGAAGGACCAGTCCGCGGAACACGCCGATGCAGAGTTGTCCGACGTGCAGCTCTGCGCCATGGTGGCTTGCAATGGAGCAGATGCTATTGCGGAGCGTGGCTGGAATGCCGAACGCCTCCAGAAGCAGGTCGGCGCACAGCAGAGCCAGGACGACTGCTAGCATCGTCCTGCTGAGGAGTTTTCTGGCTATGGTTTGTAGAAACTGCATGATGCTATGGTACTGCTGTGCAATCTGGCTGAGGAACGATATCGACCGTCAAAAAAGCCCCTTGCAGTTCGTCCTGAAATGCAAGAGGCTTGGAAAATGGTGGGCTCAGCTGGGCTCGAACCAGCGACCGGACGATTATGAGTCGTCAGCTCTAACCGACTGAGCTATGAGCCCGTTCACTACCTTACTAATATGCATTGTATTTTGAAAAAGTCAAATCAGTTATGCAGTTTTTTTCTCCCACGGGGATTTCAAGTGTGGATTCCTCCTGTTTACGAAGATAACTATGTGGAAATGGGGCAGAGCAAGTTGATTTTAAAGTCAATGCAGGTAAATTTATGAAATGGGGTAATGTGAATTACTTCGCTGTCCTTTCGCGGTACAAAAGCTTGAAAAGGGAGAGTTCGTCTGGATTGAGTAGCACTTGTTTTTGAAAATGAGACAGTTTGAATACATATTTGATTCCATCGGTTGCCAGCCGAATCACCCCAAGAAGATAACCGTGCTGGCCGCAGCACCTGACAGGATGGATGCACGGACGGGGGCGTTGCTGGTCTGCCATGGGTGGGGGACGAACCGCTACCAGCACCTGGATATTCTCAAGGCGGCTGCCGACCGATACAACTTGTTCTGCATCGCGCCAGAGTTCCGCATGAGTGGCTACGACTACGACCCGCTGGGAGGCTATGGCTGGTACATGCCATACGACATGAGCTTCTACCAGACGTTCGATGCGCTGCTGGCGCTGCGTTTTCTTCTGCAAATCCACCCTGAATTGAACCGTCATCGGCTGTTTAGCTATGGCGGGAGCCAGGGAGGGCACATCGTGCTCCTTGGCGGCATTTTCGCACCGCACACTTTCGCCGCCATCTATGCCTCCAGCTCGCTGGTATGGGTGACGGACACTCCTGATCGTCTTGCCGAGGTGGGGCGCGACTACAGCGAGGAAGAGAAGAACATCCGCAGCGTGCCCTACCTGCTTGACCACCTGGACACGCCGCTCTTTATGGAGCACGGCACCGCCGATGACAACGTGAGCCACCTTACTCACACGGCTTTGCTGGAAAAGCTGATGAAGGAACGCGGAAAGCCCTGCGAAGTGATTTACTATGAGGGCGGCAACCACGATTTGGCTCCAACCATCAAAAAGGTTGAGGCCTTTCATGCCATGGCCGCAAAGTTTATGGATACCTACGAGAACAACAGGCGAGACGATTTTGCATCAGGAAGCGTCATCACCATCCCCTGCGGTGCTAAGACACTGACCGTCGACTGGGGAAAAGAGGTTAGAGACGAAGGTTTTATGATTTGGAAATAGGTGAGTTATGGAAGATAATCTAAATATTAGCGACATGGACGGTTCACGTGTGAACCGTGAGGACAGCGAAGCGAACAGGAAGGCCATCCGTCGAATCACGCTCTGGGGGCTGGCGGTCAACATCGGGCTGACCATCGCCAAGTTTATCGTCGGCTATCTTGCGAAAAGCCAGGCGTGCATCGCGGACGCCGTGCATAGCTTCTCCGATTTCTTCACGGACATTGCCGTGCTTGTCGGCATCCGCTTCTGGACGGCTCCTGCGGACAGCGACCACCCCCATGGGCATCAGCGCATCGAGGCGCTGATTACGATGTTCATTGGAATCCTTCTCGGCGGCAGTGCCGTCAGCATGATTGTCAAGGCAGTCAAGACCATCGGCGAACAGCAGGATGCGGCATCCTCCGCCTGGCCGCTTCTGGGGGTGGCTCTCGCATCCATTCTTTGCAAAGAGATTTTGTACCAATGCACCGTCATGGTGGGACATGCATGCGGCTCCAGCGCGGTCATCGCGAATGCGTGGCATCATCGTTCCGATGCCATCTCATCCATCCCCGTGGCGGTGGTGGCCGTTGCGGCACGCATCTGGCCTGAAATCACCTACTTGGACCACATTGCCGCCGTCATTGTCGCCTGCTTGCTGTTGCGTGCAGCCTGGAAAATCGCATGGCCCTGCATCAAGGAGCTCTCCGACCAGGGGGTGAGCATGCGGGAGCTGGAGGCC
>JAFTAC010000364.1 GCA_017458805.1 Victivallales bacterium
CATTGAGCAGTCCAGATTTGAAAAGCATGTGGAAAGGATGCGCTTCCATTGCGGGCATAATGTTTGTAGCCAATCTGTTTCAATTTACCGCAAGACCTCTTGAAGCTGGAATCGTCTGGGTGAAACCATATCTGTTTCTTGTTCAGGTCGTTCTTGCGTTTGTGCTTATGGTGGATGTTATATTCCTTCTAGCGGCATTTCTTCTCTCCTGTTTTTGGAGAAGGAGGACATGAGGAATTGTATCATATTCATTGGCAGAATTAGCATACGACATAACGTATTACATGGCATCTCTTATGGACAATCTTGACAAACTGATTGAAAAGGTTTATGCTTGCGACAACCTCGCCTGCTTCATTGAGCGGGAGGAGATTCTTTTCGCAAACAGGGAGGCCACGGAGGCTCTTCCCATCGAGGACAGGTACCTGCAGGAGGCGAACCTGCTTTTCGACGGGCTCTCCACGCCTATCGAGTCCGAAGATGTTTTTGCGGGGCGCATGATAGAGGCGCGCTGGCCCCACAACGAGCCATTTTCACGAGTGCCAGGCGGTATCAGGAGCAGCGGGCACATCACCCTCCCGATTCACAAGATACTCACCATCGGGCTTGATGGCATGATGGCGGAAATAGCCGCCAACGCAGAACGCATCGGCTCCGAAGAGGCAAGGTACTTCGAACGTCAGGCGCGCGGATGCATCGACGGCATCAGGCGTTTCTGTCGCCGCTACGCCGAGGCAGCCGAGGAGATGGGCAAATGCGAGATGGCTATGGCTCTGCGCATCGTCCCCAACAAGCCCGCATACGATTTGTACTCCGCACTGCAATCTATCTGGATGGTGCATTTCATCTTCAGCTGCATCATCGGCAGCAGGGACTTTGCACCTGGACGCCTCGACCAGATTCTTCTTCCGTTCTACAGGCGCGAACCAGACCCAGAGCGGACAACAACCCTTTTGAGCTACTTCCTCGTGAAGTTCAACGAGATTACGGGCACCGCCACAGACAACTACGCGAGGAAGCCCACGCCGTGTCAAGCCACCAAGGAGTACATCACCCTCGGCGGACGGGACATGGATGGCAACTGGCAGTTCAACGAGCTCTCAAGTCTCTTCATCAAGGCGGCGCAACGTCTGCACCTCCCGCAACCCACCTTCAACTTCCGCCTCGGCCTCGGCATGCCCAACGATGCATGGCAACTGGCGGGCGAGGCGGCCTCCACACTTGACGCGCAATGCAACTTCTTCAACGACATTCTGATACACGACAAACTGCTCAATTCAGGCATCCGTCCTGAGGATGCATGCAACTACACGTTCACCGCCTGCAACCGCGTCGATTTGCCTGGACGCCTCCACAACATCATGCCCCGAATCGACCAGTTCCACAACTCGTTTGCATGGTTCCACGAGGCCATCTTCAAGGCCTCCACAGAAGGCTCCGCCGTGGAGGCCGTGCTTGCGGCCCTGCGCAGCATCGCAGAGGAGGCCATCGCGGCGAACATGCGAGAGGTCCAAAGAAAGCAAATCATCCACGACAGACTTTGCTTCAACCTTGAATCAATCTTCCTCGACAGCTGTGTGCAGAGCTGCAAGGACCTCTGGCGTGGCGGTTGCGAGGAGTACCGCTGGAACCATCTGATGTTCTCGGGCATTGCAAACATGGCGGACAGCCTCGTGGCCATCAAACGCCTCATCGACGATGAGAAGCGCATGACCCTCCAGGAACTCCGCGACATCCTCAAGGCCAATTTCAGCGGGCACGAAACCCTTCTGGCAGAGCTGAAAACACGCATGCCGAAATACGGCAACGGCATCGAGGAGGTGGATTCCCTTGGCATCAGAGCTGCCAATGCCCTCATTGATGCAGCGGAAGCCGCTGGTCTCAAGGAGGGCTTTCTTGCCATGCCGTCGTTCTACTCGCTCACCCACCACGCACGCTTCGGCTCCACCATCGGGGCCACGCCCGATGGACGCCTCGACGGCGAGACCATCAGCGAAAACCAGTCGCCCGTGCATGACATGGACACCCACGGGCCGACCGCCCTCCATCAGAGCGTCGCTTCCCTCCCGCTCAAACGCTGCATCTGCGGTGGCTTGAATCTCAGGTTTGCGCAACGCATCTCACCTGACATTTTGATAGGCCTGATGGCCAGTTTCTTCGCCATGGACGGTCAACACGTCGGCTTCACAATGGCCTCGCGCCAGACACTCGAAGACGCGAGAATGCACCCCGAAAACCACCGTTCCCTGCTTATCCGCAAGACGGGCTTCTCGGAGTACTACATCTCGCTCTCGCCCCAGGAACAGCAGGAAATCATTGAGAGGACGGAATATTGAGACCATAGCCAGACCGTTCACGGTCTGGTTAACACAATCTCTTGAATGAGCATGTATTATGAAAATAGATGTGAAGCCACGCAGTTATTTTGAGGAAATCAAGGGAACGCCAACGGAGATGGAGATTCTGGCGACGCATCGCGTCATTTCCATAGAGAGTTCCAATGGCAACGACACGGAGCCGCCGTTTTCGCAGGAGGCTCTTGCTTCCCCGAACCTGCTGTGCATGGTCTTTGACGATGTCATAGAAGATGCTGATGAGCAATTCGTTAAGTTTTCCGAAGCCGATGCAAAGGCCATCCTGGATTTTATCTGCGACGATTCCATGCCAGTGATTGTTCACTGCTCGGCTGGCATTGCCCGCTCTGGCGCCGTCGGCGAGGCCCTGGACAGCTATTACAACTGCTTTAGGACGCAGAATGACGAGGACCACCAGTGTTTTCTGCGACATTACCAGCAGCGGCTTAGACCGAATTCCCTCGTCAAGCGTCTGCTAATGCGTGAAATCTATGCACGGTCTGTGGAAAACATCTCACCAACTTAAGCTGTGAGCCGCTGATTGAACAATCAACAAAGTCAAACAGACAATTGCGACAAGCGCGTTTCAATGCCTTTTTGAATCTTGCCATATACCTCGGCGGGATGTTTTTGGGATAGTGCGGAACGAGAGCTGACCTTCGTCTGAAGACAACGTGCCCACTTTTTGCCCAAGTAGATAGACATTCAGCGTAGGCATCAATCATTCTCCCAGCGGTTGAAGATGTACAGCCCAAGTCCAAGCGCATTAAGGACATCAAGAAGTTTCTGGACTTGAATCGTCCCCTTGCCATTCTCCAAGTCAGAAATAAAGCGTGTTCCGACTGAAGCCAACCCAGCCAGAACAGTCTGCGAAACGTGTTGTTCTTTTCGAGTTGTCCGTATCAGCGCACCGATTTCTGCCGTCGTCTGCAATTTTACC
>JAFTAC010000365.1 GCA_017458805.1 Victivallales bacterium
CATCTTCGCGATGGTAATGGACTTGGGGGATGCTGCATCGACGGTCCAGCCATCTAGACCGTTGTCGAAGTCGCAGTTGACCAGGTGGCCTGGGTTGTAGGTATAGTTGTATTTGGGGCGTTTGGAGAGCATGTCGGTGTTGCCATCGACCGCATAGTGGCGGAGCAGCTTGAAGGACCAGCGGTAGAGTTCCTCGTCGTCATAATAGCTGCCCCAGTAGCCGACGGTGTTGAGGTTGGCGAAGTCGGGGTCGTTGGCGATGATGTTCAACTGCATGTCCAGGTAGTACTTGTAATCGACCTCGGGGATGAGGTCCAGGGAGATGACAGGAATCTGGTTGAAGTTGCCGAGGAGCATGCCGCTGTGGGCGGCTGCGTTGGGGAAGAAGCTGGTGAACGCCTGCATGGTGTCGTTGAGCTTCTGGTGGAGATAATCCTGTGCGTCTTTTTCCGTGGGGCGTGCATGGCAGTAGGCCTCGAAGAGGAGGATGCCCTTGCCTTTGCAGGCGTTGATGGAGGCGGACATGAAGTCGTTGTGCGGGCCATTGAGACCTGGCTTGCCGACAATCCAAGTGTAGATGAGCTTGTCGTTCGGCACTTTGTACTGCCAGAGGGCCTTGGTGTAGTAGTCAAGCCCTGCGGAGGAGAAGAACTGCTCGTCGCAGGTGACGCCGTCGTAGTGGGGGAGGGAGAGGCCTGCTGCGGTTTTGAACTTGTCCAGCAGATACTCCACGCTCTTGGGGTGGGAGGTGCCCAGGTTGGCAATCCAGAGAAGGCCCATTTCGCGGATTTTCGGGATGTCCTCCTCTTTGCAGAAGCCGCCGTTGAGGGTGGTGACGGCGGGGAAGATGTACTTTTCATGGAAAGCCCAGTCATATTTGCCGTTTTGGGGGACCTGGCTGTTGGCGCAGAGCGGGTAGTTGAAGATGTTGGCGATGGATTTGACAATCAACTTCGCATTCGGAGCACCCTGAATCTCAAGGGTATGGGGACCCATGGAGGCCTGGCGGAAGGTCTCGTGGCGCGGGGTGGCGGCGGTGATGACGGTCTTGCCGTCCAGTTTCACCGTGCAAGCGGCGTTGCCCGCGTTCTGGAGGCCGATGTAGAGCCACCCCTCTTTGGGATTGGAGATAGTACAGGTCTCGTTTGCACGTGCAAGTGCCTTTTCCTGGATGATGGTGACGAGGTTGTTGAGGCGCTTGTGGCCCGTCGTATCGACTTTGGGCGTGGGGGCGATGCAGATGTCGTATGTGCGTTCAAACACAGTGCCTTCCGTTGCGACAATCTTGGCCTTGAGGGTGTGGGACCCAACGGCGATGTTGTCAAGCTTCAGGGGCAGGTTTCTGTTAAGGGGCATGGAGGCGACGGGCTTGCCGTCAACCTCGAATTGCGCAGTGGCGTTGCCTTTTGGCTTGATGCCGCCGAAAATGAAATCGATTTTCTTGTTTTCGGCTGGAATGTTGTAAAGCACAGGCGAAATAGGGACTAGCCTTGGGGCGTTGATGGTCAGCATGGCATCGGATGGATGGCTCTTGGCCAGCGCCTCTGGCGAGATGGCCTCCAACTTCAGTTGAGCAACCTCGACACGCCCCGTCAAACCCGTGAAGAAGAGGGCGACCCCGTGCAGGTCGTCTTTGGATTCTTTCAGCTTGAACTCCTGCTCCAGCTTTATCCATCCATCAGTGTTTTCAGGGATTTTTTTGATGCCCTGCTCGGAGAACCAGCCCGAGTTGATGACCACCCAGCCGTAGTGCTTTGTGTTCTTGAAGTTCTTTGTCTTGACATACATCGAGACCTTGTAAGTTTCGCCCTTG
This sequence comes from Victivallales bacterium, assembly GCA_017458805.1. Taxonomy (GTDB): domain Bacteria; phylum Verrucomicrobiota; class Lentisphaeria; order Oligosphaerales; family Oligosphaeraceae; genus RGIG3456. Next base: position 1,814 of record JAFTAC010000365.1, read on the forward strand.
ACAAGATGCAGTTCATGCTGCCTGGCGTTGACGTGGACTGGCGCGTCAGTCGTGTTTTCGAAGATGAGGCAGCCTGTCGAATTGGGACCACCATTCGGATTGTAGGAGATGTATTTGGAATTGGCGTAGTTCCAGAAGGGGGGCATTGGCTCCTGGTCAGCCTCCAGCATGCCATTTACACAGAGATTCTCGCCTGGCTTCACCTGGCAGTAGGCTGCAACGCACGCCAGCATTATCAACAAGAACAGTTTCTTTAACATCTTGGCTCCTTGGTTGGGGGTATGGAAATATTGAATTATCCAGTGAATACAATAACGTATATCAACAAATTAAAATGTCAAGTAAGAGGTAATTTCAAAACTAATCGTTTTTCAGGACGAACCCGTATGTCATGCCAGCGACGGCCTCGAAGGTCTTCGTTGCGGAGGGCGCCTTGGAAGGGGCCGATGATGGCACGGGCGCGGGTGTCAGGTCGGAGGTTGAAGCTCTTGGGGCCTGAAGTGGCGTCGTGGAGGAAGAGCACGTTGTTGCCCGCCGAACTCGCCGTCGGGTATGGCCATCTGTGGCGTGCAGCGGATTTCCTGGATGGAACCGTCTGCATGACGGATGCGTCCTAATAATACAAGCATTAACGAGACTGTTATGGATAATATAGCATACGGAAACATGATTATCAGCTTGCACCATGTGTTTTCTTCCCAAAACATAAAATTAAAAAAAGCAAATCGCTACCTTGCAAAACTATCAGGGGAAGGTTAAATTAATTTATGCACTTGCCCGTTTGGGGAATTGCATCTAGCTTTTATGCTAGATTTTTTGTATGATTCTTCCACAAGTCCATGCGGTTTTCTCCTACCCCCTTTTCTCCCTCTTATGTTATTCAATACCCTTCGTTACTACTGGACGCTCTGGAATTGGAAGCGCCGTGCCCATAAACGACAAAGGCCACACATCAAAATCGGAAACCTGACAGATTTTTTTCGGCAACTTAATGAAGCTGACGTGAAATACATTGTGTTGCGCTGGTTCGACTGCCTGCCGCTTACCAAGGACGATGAAAAGAAGTATGCATCCCAAGGTGGCGATATAGACCTCGTTGCGGATGCAAGCGATCTTTTGAAACTCTGCCGTGCTGTGGCTGCCCATCCAGGCAAAGTCAAACTCGACCTGCACTCAAACCGCCTCGTCCTCGGTACCGATATCAAACGCTTCACCTACTACCCGCCCGTCTTGTGCAAGGAACTCCTTGACACACGCATCCTCTCCTCCGACGGATACTACCGCCCTGACGACCGCCATTATCTCTATTCTCTCGCATATCATCTCCTCTATCACAAGGGCCTTGCCTCTGGACTTCCCACTGGTTTCGACGACCTGCCGCAGCAACCCAAGGAGAGCGAGCGACACGCCCCGGAGGCCACACTTCGGCAGCTGGCGTCCGCCGTTGGTGAAACCCTGCCCGAACCCTTTAACTTGTTCCAGCTCCACCTCTGGCTCAAGCAACGCGGTTGGAATATGCCCCTGGATTTACTTCTGCGATGGCCAAATCCACATCCCCTCCTTAACCATCTCTACCGTTTCGAGTCACAGAGGCTTCGACAAGACCTTGGCGGCAGGCAGAACCTCTGCGTATATCTCCTTCGCGAAGACGCCATCCAGGCCAACGCCACCGAACAAATCATCAATGAACTCCGCACACGGTACCGTATCCTTGACACCGTCACCTTTACTCCCGAACAACAAGACCGCGTCATAAGGCGCACTAGGGGCGGCAACTGGACCAAACGAAAACAAATCCGTCTTTTCCTCCCTGAAGTTGCCGTAGTATGCCAGGCCCTTGTTCCCTTCACCCCCATTGACGACGAGGCCGTCAAGTCCTCTGGCGCCAAAAGTGTCAACCCCGATATTCAATTTAAGCACGAACTGAGGCGCAAACTCATCGCGCAATTCCCTGATGCAGACGAATTCGTCCATGGCAGCGACAATGACATTGAAAGCATGGAGTACATTGAGGCCATCTACGGAGACGACGGCTGGCGCGAAAAGTGGGCGACCTTCTTCCCCGAATCATGAAAGACGACTCATTGGAAAACCTGACCGTACATCTGGAGCGTGACGGCTTCCGTCTTGCACTAGCATCGGATTTCACGGAAGTCGAGAATCTGCTTGCACTTCTCACGGGACGCGCAAAGCCAGAACGCTATTTCCGTCAGGGGCGCCGACGTAACGTGATGCTGTCCAGGCAGGCGGTAATAAAGTTCTACGACTTCCACAAGTTCACCGACCTGCTTCGTTCTGGACGCTATGCGCCGCGGGAAGTGGAGTGCTACCACGACTATGTCAAAGCCTTCGGGCAACTGGAGGGCATCCGTCTGCCACGTCTGCTCGGATACTTTGAGAAACGCTTTTTCGGACCTTTCTACCGCTCCAATGGCCTCATCAGCGAATACATGCCCGACACGCATGAACTGACCTTGGATGAACTCATGCGGACTGTCCCGCTCTTTGCACATCTCTATCGTCGGGGAATCTACCACCTCGACATGCAGTTCAAGAACGTCCTCTTCCACACCGCAAGCAGTACCGTGATACCCATTGACTACATGGGATGCAACATCCTCTCTCAGCCCAACTGGGAGGCTCTTCTCATCATGCTTGCGCGCTTTCTGCGCACTGGAAAGGTTCTTGAAGAGCCCGCACGTGCTTTCCTAAATAATGTCCTGGCTGCTCTGCCTGATATTCACATCACCCCCGACCGTGCTTGGGACTGCATCTGCAAATTGTACCAAGTCACAATCACTACGCATCAGTATCACCATCCAATCTTTCTCCCTGATGACCTGCGACGGCAAGTGATTAGTGGCTAGCTGTCAATCACTGGTCGCGAAATCCGTATGTAGAAGGTCGTTTTTGCTTTAAAATGAACGCAATGTCACCAGATGTCACTGTTATCATTCCCTGCTACAAAGTGGGGAAGTACCTTGCGCAAACCCTGGAAAGTGTCTTGGCGCAGACACATTCTGCATTGCAGATCATTGCAGTGGACGACTGTTCGCCCGATGAAACAGGGGACATCATCCGCAAGTATGCACGGCAGGATTCGCGTCTGCAAGGAATCTTCCAGCCAGAGAACGCAGGAGTCTCCATGGCACGCAATGCTGGAATCGATGCTGCGCAGGCACCTTGGATTGCCTTTGTTGACGGCGATGATTGGCTTCCCCCGAACGCGATTGATTGCCTTCTTCAACTTCAGGCACGCACGCGGGCTGGTCTGACCTGCGCTAATGCACACCAGTATGACGATGCCGGCGTGCCTGGTGGCATCCATTTCCGCCGTCATAATGGCCAGCACG
>JAFTAC010000040.1 GCA_017458805.1 Victivallales bacterium
GATGTCGCCGCCATAGCATTTGGCAAGGACGTTCTTGCGCAGCTGGCGGACGTCTTCGCGGGCGATGATGCGTCCGCCGACGGCCCCCTGGATGGCGATTTTGAACATCTGGGGCGGTATGGCGTCCTTCAGGCGGTCGCAGATCATGCGGGCGCGTGCCACGGCGCGGTCTGCATGGACGATGGAGGCCAGCGCATCGACAGGTTCGCCGTTGACCAGTATCTCCAGCTTCACCGTGGGGCTGGGCTCGTAGCCGTCGGGCACATAGTCCATGCTGCCGTAGCCTCGCGTCACCGTCTTGAGCTTGTCGTAGAAATCCAAGACGATTTCATGCAGGGGCAGGCGCGCCGTGATCATGATGTGCATCTTATCCACGTTGTCCGTGCGGAGGCTGAGGCCTCGCTTCTCCAGAATCAGGTTCATAATCGCGCCGATATGGGCGGAGGGTGCGATGATCTGCGCCTTGATCATGGGCTCCTCCACGTGGTCGATTGCGCTGGGGTCCGGCATGTAGAGGGGGTTATCGACCTCCTTCATCGTGCCGTCCTTCATATAGACGTGGTAGATGACGCTCGGGTAGGTCAAGAGCAAATCCATATTGTACTCGCGGCTCAGGCGCTCCTGCACGATTTCCATGTGGAGCAGCCCCAGGAAGCCGCAGCGGAAGCCCGCGCCTAGCGCGATGGAGCTTTCGGGCTGCGCCACGAAGGCTGCGTCGTTCAAGCGCAGTTTCGCGATGTTGAACTTCAGCGCCTCGTAGTCGGAGGTGTCCATCGGGTAGATGCCGCTGAAGACCATGGGCTTGACGCGCTGGAAGCCTGGCAGGTGCTCCTCGCAGGGGTGCGCAGCCGAGGTGACCGTGTCGCCCACGTGGATGTCCGACGGCTCCTTGATGGAGGTGATGATGTAGCCGACTTCGCCTGGAAGCAGTGCCTTGGAGGGCTTCATGCCAGGGCTGAAATAGCCCACCTCCTTCACATCGGTGTTTTCGCCCGTGCTGAACAGCTTGAGTTGGTCGCCCGCCTTGATGGTTCCGTTCATCATGCGCACGTAGGTCACAACGCCGCGATAGACGTCATAGACGGAGTCGAACACAAGCGCCTGCAACGAGGGATTCAGCTCCTTTGGCGGCGGAATGCGCTCGATGACCGCCTCCAGCAGCTCGCGCACACCCACGCCCGTGCGGGCGGAGACCAGCAGCACCTCTTCGCGCGGGATGGCAAGAAGTTCTTCAATCTGCTCATAGCACATATCCAAATCGGCGGAGGGCAAATCAATCTTGTTGATGACGGGGATGATGGCCAAGTTCTGCTGAAGGGCCAGATTGGCGTTGGCGAAGGTCTGCGCCTGTACGCCCTGCGCTGCATCCACCAGAAGGATGGCCCCTTCGCATGCCGCCAGGGAACGGCTCACCTCGTAGGTGAAATCGACGTGCCCAGGGGTGTCGATGAGGTTGAACACATACTTCTGGCCGTTCAGCGCATCGTAGTGCATTCTCACGGGGTGGGACTTGATGGTGATGCCGCGCTCCTGCTCCAAATCCATCGCGTCCAGAATCTGGTCGTGGAAGGTGCGCTCCTCAATGGTTTTTGTATGCAGAAGAAAACGGTCGGCCAGCGTGGATTTGCCGTGGTCGATGTGGGCAACAATCGAGAAATTGCGTATGTTCGATAAGTCTGAAGGCATTTTAGTTTCAAGAAAGCATTGTGATGATAATTCTCTAGAAGCTCTATCCCCTGAACTCCAGTTTCCGCATCATATAGAGACCGCCAATCTGGTAGAGCAGGTTGGGTATCCATATAATGTACTGTGCGCCAGGTTTTTCGCTCAAGGTGCCAGTCAGGAGTTTGAAGCCATAAAAGAAGAGCGCGAGCAGCACGCAGATCAGCAGTCCGATGGAGAGTTCGGAGCGCTTGCTGCGTATGCCGAAGGGCAGCCCCAGCAGCAGGAAGGAGAAGGGGGTCATCCCGATGGCAAGCCGCTCGTGGAGTTCGACCAGGAGCGGGGTGGCGTCCTGCCCGTCCTCCCGCTTCATGGCAATCTGCGCACAGAGTGTTCCAAAGTCCATGTACTGCCGTTTGCTGGAAAGCCTGCGCTTGTTGCGTGAGGCGTTGATTTCCAGAGGCATCTGCATGGACCCGATGCGGTAGCTGCTGACGGTGATGGGCTCGGGGCGTTCGTCCAGGCTGAAGCGTGTCAGCTCCACGTCCGTGAGATAGAGCACGGGAATCTCCTCGCCTGGATTCAGCACGACCTTGCCGCTGGAGGCCACCAGGTCTTGGTAGTGCCGCCCCTTCTTGTCGGTCAGGACGATATGCACATCCTTCAGCTCCTCACCCTCCTTGGCACCGATTTTCACGTAGCAGTTGGCTGTGAACATCTTGAAGACGCCTGGCTCCAGCATGGCCAGCGGCGTCTCCGTCGTAGCCGCCATGGTCAGGGCTGTTGCCTTGTCCCGCATGAGCGGGGTGACAAACAGGAACAGCCACAGGCAGAGTGCGCAGCATATCCCGCTGATGGCCAGCACAGGCGTCACAATCTGCCAGAGGCCAATGCCCATGGACTTCATCGCCACGATCTCATTGTCCGCCGAGAGACGGCTGAAGACCAGGACTGTGGAGACGAGGATTGCCAGCGGCAGCGTATAGCAGAGTGCGTAGGGGAGCATGTAGCAGAGGAACTTCACCAGCACCATCGGCGACACGCCGCTGATGAACATGTTGATTACATCCGACTTGCACAGGTTGCCAGAGAGCAGGACAAAGGTCATGATGCCCAGTCCCATGCCCAGCGTAATCAGGAAGTTGCGCAGGATGTATGTGTTCAGCGTCCGCATTAAGCGTTAGTATGTGATGCCGATGTTGAAGTGGAGGCGTCCGCTCTTGCCGTCCAGGTGGTCGTATGTGGTTTCGATGGGATGGCCGTAGTAGATGCTGACGGGGATTGCCTTGAACTGGACGCCGACGCCGACGCTGTAGTTCAGGTCGTCCAGCTTCGCCTCGAAGTCGTCCCACCAGACATTGCCCGCATCCACGAAGGTGCTGAGATAGCAGAAGTTCTTGACGGGCTTGATGAGTTCGATGGTGGCGGTGAGCATGGAGTTGCCTCCGATGGGGTCTTCATAGCAATCGACGGGGGCCACGTCGCGGCGCTTGAAGCCGCGCACGGTGCCGATGCCGCCCGCGAAGTAGCGGTCGAAGATGGCCACGTCGTCGCCTGTGGCGGTGGCATAGCTGGCGTCCAGCTTCAGGATGAAGTCGCGGAAGACCGGGATGTACTTGGTTGCGTTCAAGTCGAAGCGGTTGTAGGATTCATAGCTGCCAAGGGCCTGGGTGACGAACTCCGACTGGAAGGTGACCTTGGAGCCTCGGGTCGGGAAGAGGAACGCATTGCGCGTGTCGCGTGTGACGCGCCAGATGAGCCTGTTGGCGACGTAGGAGTCCTCTTCGTCCGCCAGGATGTGGTCGCGGATGAAGTCGCCTTCCTCCATGGCCTCGTACTCATTGTGCTTATCGACGTCGGAGACTCTCACATGCTCCAGGCGGAAGCCGATGCCCATGCGCCAGTTTTCGATGTGCTCCGTGCCAGGGACGCGGAATGCGATGGGCCATGAGAGCATCATGCCGCCGCCGATGTTGCGCTGGTCGTATTCACGCTCGTAGCGATGGCGCACGAAGAAGTCTGTGGTGAGCTCCAGGCGCCTGTCCAGGAACCAGGGTTCTGTATGGGTGATGCTGATGTTGGAGACGCTGGAGCCAACCTGGACGCGTGTGCGAAGGCGCTGCCCGTCGCCTTTGGGCGGCCACTCCATGCTGAGCAGGCGCCCCAGATCGAAGTTGGTTTCGGTGAACTCGACGAACATGATGGCGTTGTCTTCGCTGGAGAAGCCTGCGCCCAGGGAGAGCTGTCCAGTCGGTTTCTCCTTCAGCTCGATTTTCAGGTCCTTGGTGCCAAGCTCGCCTGTCGGCACGGGGAGGATATCGACGTTCTCGAAGTAGCCCAGGTTCTGGAGGCGGCTCTTGGTGATGCGAATCTTGCCGGCGTCCGCCAAATCGCCAGGGGCGATGGCCAGCTCGCGGCGGATGACCTCGTCCTTAGTGATGGTGTTGCCCGTGATGTCGATGTTGCGCACGTTGGCGGGCGCGCCCTCGCTGACGTGGTAGTTGACATCGACGACCTTGGTCTCCTGGTTTTTCTTGTGGGTGGCATAGAACTTCAGGTCGATGTAGCCCAGGCGCTCGTACTCCGCCTTCATCAGAGAGAGGTCGGCCTGCTCTCGGTCGCTGTCATGCACCTGGCCAGGCTTGGAGAGGGACTTGCCCAGCAGCGTCTCGGCGGAGAAGAGCTTGGAACCCTCCAGCGTGATGTCGCCGATGGTGTAGGGGGAGCCTTCCTGGAGCACGAATGTGACGGTGACCCACTTGGGGTTGTCAGGCAGCGGCTCCACAAGGATGTCGGAGACGGCGAAGTCCATATAGCCTTTGGTGCCGTAGGCCTTCTCCAGCTTGTCCTTGTCCAGGGCCTGCATCTCCTTGTTGTAGTAGTTGCCGAAGCGGAGGATGTAGCGCCACCACTGGCGCTGCGTCTGCACGACGTCCCGCAGTTCGCTCTCCGTGAAGGCGGTGTTGTTCTTGAAATAGACCTTCTTCAGCTTGAAGCGCTTTTCCTCACGGACGACGAAGGTGACGTTCACGCTGCCGTCGTCGTTCTTCTCGGTGGTGGTGTGGACCTCCGTGCCGTAGTAGCCTGCGTCGCGGTACTTGTCCAGGATGGCCTTGCGGTCGGCGGCGAGCTGGACTTCGTCCAGCAGCTTGTCGGTCTCCATCTTAAGGAGGTTCTTCAACCGCTTCTCCGTGTATTTTTCGTTTCCTTTGATGAAGATTTCCTTGACCATCGGCTTGGGCACGACCGTGAACATCACCTTGAGCCGGCCGTCGGCTTCGCGCTCGATGGCGGTCTTCACGTCGGAGAGCTTGCCGCTCAGAATCAGCTTCTCGATGTCTTTCGACAAGGTGGCGGGGCTGAAATTCTCCCCGACCTTGGTGGAGATGCTGCTGAAGACCAGCTGCTCCATCGGCTCCTGCATGGCACTGTCAGCCTGCTTGTTGACAACAATCTTGCCAACGACGTCGCCAAACACCGCACTGGAAAACAGGCACGACACCACCAGCGCGACCATCATCAATCGTCTCGTCAACTTCATTTCTTTACTCCGTTGAGGTTATCATATAGTATTTGCTTTTTCAAAAAAACTCTATAATGTAATCTGTTTTTGGCCAACTGCAACCTCAATATGGTGACAAATCCCCCAATTGGCTCAATAAATCAAGCCAGCGTCTTGAAAAAACGTTTCTTCCTCTTGATAATCAATGAAAAAGTGGTAAAATAATTATAGAGGTAATTGCAAAACTATCATCGAAATGCGCGTCGACCTGGACACATTGGCGTTGACGCCGCCTCTCGCCGCACGAAAGTGCGGCTTCGAGCCGTCGCCTTAGCCACTGCGCCCATCTCATAGCGCATTTCGCGCTAGTTTTGCAATTACCTCTACAAAGACATTTGATTTCTTGGCTTATTACATTGTTCCTTTTGACGGTTCTTCAACAGGTTTTGTTATCTACCCTTAGGAGATGTGTTATGGTCTTGCGTTGTTTCTGTCTTTGCCTGCTGTTTTTCAGCGTGTCTCTGTGCTCCGCACGTCCTCAATGGTTCTTTCTTCCCAATTATCGACATGACATTCGTGGGATTGAGGCTGTTCCGCAGGATGCTTCCCGTTTGTTTTCAACCCTGCCCAAGCCCGCAGAGGCATTGTTGAAGCCAGAAGCAAAACTATCCGCCTTGCAGAGCAAGAACCTTCACTGGCATCCCGTCACATTTCCCCACCAGGATTTTGTCAAGTTAATGCCTCAACAGAAAGTTTTTGGCTGGTATGGCTGCCTATTTGATTTCCCCGCAGAGTTTTCAAACATGGATTTACTTATCGACCTTGGGCTGATTGACGATTCTGATGAAACATTTGTAAACGGAAATCTCGTTGGCAAAACAGGCGGAGTTCCTAATGGCTCTGCTTGGCAGACAGATAGGCTATACCGCATTTCATCCGACAGTATTTCCTCCACCTCTAATTATCTGGCAATTCATACTTGGAGTCTTTGGGGATTGGGCGGCATTGTCGGTCCACCAGTCCTTAAAGCGGCATTGGCACCTGCCAATGCCCAATGGGATGTATGCTTTCTTAAGGATTTAGCCCCACGTGACAAGACGCTCAATGCGCTTTTGTCTTCGGAAAGGGCATTTTCTTTTTGCACGGAGAATGCAAAGACAGACTGGACAAAAGCTCCTCTTCCATGGACTGTCAATCATTTCTGGAAAGACGATGAGCATTATGCAGTTTTTAGGCTATCATTTGATTTAAAGGACACCGAAGACCATCCCAAATTGTTCAAAGCACCAGTATTCCTTGACCTTGGCCTGATTTTTGATGTGGCTTCTGTGTTTTTGAACGGAAAACACCTGGGATTGACTGGACGTTTTCCAGAAGAGAATTTCCCAGCATTCACAGAAGCGGCCCGTCGTTTACAATTTGTTGTCGATTCAACATTTTGGTCCTCAACTGGGCATAATGAACTCTACGTTATCGTCTATCGAGAAAGGGGAATTGGGGGCATCCCTGGCGTTCCCGGAATCCTCTTGGATAATCTAGTAATGCAAGCAGAGGCTCCCAAAACTTTTGAAGAAGGCATGGAGTGCTTTGATATTCTTCTACAGTCCAATTCGTTTGAGAAAGCGGAGAAGCTGATAGCCAATATTACCGTAAATGAAGCTAAGCAAGTTTCACAACTACTTTCCCAAAGGGCACACTTGATTTACTATAAATGGCTTGACAGTGGGGCTAAAGATTCTAACATGCTGAATGCTTTTCTGGCCATTCTCGCAGAGCATTTCAGAACGCTTCCAAATGAATCGCCAAAACAACCAGCCATGCAGGCTTTTTGCCAAGTATTACGTCTTGCGGAAAACAATGAGGATGTTTTGACTATTGTCGGGAAACACTTCCCTGATTTTGGGAAAAACTGCTTATACATAGGAAGCGACAGAAAAACGCTAGGTGATTGGCAGCTCTTCTATGGAGAGGATTATTATGTCATGGCTGCCATGGGACAGGTCACTGACTGGAGTGGCACAGCTACGTTTCGACATAAGCTGAACTATTCCTTGAGTACAACCGATAGCAAGGAAAAAGCCAGGCTTTGGTTGGCTAATGATAAGAAAGAGCTGAACAATCCCGAGGCCTTGCTAATGCATGGGCAGTATAAAATCGCCCTTGGAAGGCTCTCAAACTTAACACTCGATAGCCTTTTGCCCTTATTGCCAAATGAGAAGGTCAGACGTTCTTCCTGGTGGGATGACCATGGTGAAATCCATCCCTTTGACGACAACGGCCCAAATCTTGAAATGTTTTTGAAACTTCCCCAAAAACATGTGTTTCTGACCATCCATTTGGGGGATTATGACTGGAAGAGAACGCTTCATCCGAGACAGCAATCCATCTTGTTTTTCAACAAAGAGCATAACCTAATCAACGCTGTCTGGAGCGGCAAATCAGAACAGGGTGTTTATGAAAAGATGCTTTTTTCAAATAGTTCCGAGATAACGGCAAGGGTGCTAAAGCATCGTGGTGCCTGCACTGCCGTAACCTCTGTCTATCTGGATTGTGAAATCACTCTTCCTCCTTTTCCATCAGCGCTAACTACAAATACGCCTCCCGATTGGATTGATTTTTATAACACCCTGCGGAATAAACATGGTCAGGAAAGAATAGAATACTTGAAGAAAATCCTCTCCAAGTTGCCTCCCATCAATGGTAACAAAGTCGCAGAATTGTATCTTCATGCTGTCATTGAAGAAATGCTTCTTAATGGCAATAGTCAAACAGATGCTATCCTTCAAGAATTACGTTCTATTTCCACAATAGATGAGGTTCTTTTGTTTCTTGACTGCATGAAGAAAGTAGCCAATCACCATCCAATCTGGGACTATCTGGCAGCTGCCGCCGTTTTCGACTGCTCTAGGCAAGGCAGAGATACCTTAACCGTAAAACAGCTTGAACGCTTGTATAAATCCATCAAGGGCAACTTTGTCCTTGACCCGCTTCGTACAATTGTCTTGAATTACTGGAAAAATAGCGGGTTGCCTACAGATGGCACCTACTACGATGTTGTTCGTCCAAACCAAAAGCATTAATCAAGGAGGCATCACCATGCGCACTCAAATCGTTCTGCTTGCTGTTTTTCTTTGTTTGCTTTCAGTGGAAAACTTACTGGCAATTCAGGTGACGTTTAGGGGACGGGCTGCGTGCCTAACCCAAGACGACCCCGTAATCAAGCATGTCGGCGATGACAGGGAGCCGACCTCCCAGACTTTCGCCATCGTTGACCAGGAGTTCAACGTAACGGGGCTTCCTGAAAATGAATACTGGACTCATGGCGGCGCTTTAGGCGAATACAGCTGGTCAA
>JAFTAC010000366.1 GCA_017458805.1 Victivallales bacterium
CTCGCGGGGGCGATTAAGCCGCTTTGCGGCTTTTTACTGCTCCATTATGGAACTTTTTCACCAAGTTCCAGACGGCGTAGGTGAATATCAATCGGTGATGCATTACACTTTTTTGTAATCCCTCAGTGATTGATATGAGCCGCGTTAGCGGCGGCAAGAACATAGCCGTGGGTGAAGCGAGCGCCTTCGGCGCGAGCGAAACCCACGGGACAGGCGTTTTCCCGCATCCCCTTGCGCCGTGCCGCGTAGCGAAGCGGAGCGGCAAGGCGCAGCTTTTTTTTGCGCCTAAAGGAGGTTCAGCCAACATAGTTTAAGCTAAAACAAAGAATGCATCTAACGATAGCTTGGCAGTCATAATGGGAACGGGATTGCCAAGGCCGTGAAAGTCGGCCATCCAGACAGAGAAAAACTGCAGGATGCCTCCAACCTTTGCTGTAATAGGTGGCTCAATGATGCGGGCCAGGGCTATACAGACCACTGGTCAAACAGCAAGGCAGTCCCCCAGGACTGTTTCCACATAGCGCTCCCGAACTGCAAGAGATTGCAGTGTGTATTGGCTTTTTGCAAAAGGGAGACCTATTGTGGCTGAGTCCTATTCTGCCCACCGTCCTGAAATCAAGTTCGTCCGTTCCGAAAGTGAAATCAAGCTGTTCCTCGCCAAGTACCGCTGGCTCCCCCGCCTCCTCATGCACGCCAAATGCGTGGTCAGGGAAGACGAGGAGGGCACCCTGAAACTGAGCCCGAACAGAATCGCATTCCTGAAACCCTACGTGAAGTGGTTGTAAATGACCTGCACCCTGCGCGGCTGCGCGCCGCGCAGTCAGGACGTGTCCGCAGGGGCGAACGCCAGGCCGAGCGGCCTGGCTACACACCGCGCAGACACCAGACCGAGGACGGCCTGGCTACACACCGCGCAGACGCCAGACCGATGAGACGGCCTGGCGTTCGCCTATTTCATCGTGGCGCGGATGATGATGAAATCGTGCTTCTTAAGGGTGAACTTGACCTTGCTTCCCGCCACATCAAGGGGCTGGTCGGTTTCATCGTTCTTGGCGGTGGCGACGGGGCTGGCGTACTCCATTTCAGCTGTGGCATCCTCTTCGGCGAAGCTGCCCACGAACGTGAGCAGATTCTTGCCAAGGCGGTAGGTTACCTGCTTGAGGTCGCTGTTGCTGCACTTCACAGGGGATTTGCCGTCCCAGAAGTTATAGACCACGCAGTCGGGCTTCCAGGTGCCGAAATCGTAGAACTTGTCCAGGGTTGTGGCGATAAGCTTGAAGTTCGAGCCTCTGGGGCAGGTTGGCTGCACTTCGTGAGGCAGGAGTGAGGCCAGCATGGTACGGGTCGCCCAGGTCTTCTGCTCAGGGGTCTTTGCCCCTATGACGCCGTCAAGCACGGTGGGGAAGCAGCCGCCTTGGAGGCCTGCGCAGACAGCGCGGATATAGTCGGAGGTGAAGCGCTCCTGGAAGTCATTGACGCCGTATTTCCACTCCATGCCCATCGTGGTCGAACCAAGGCCGATGGTCGGGAGGATGTTTGTGTTGGTGTGGTGGAGGGTGAGCCAGGGCTTCACGCCCCTGTCCATCATGGTCACCACCTGGCGGCGGTTGTATTCACGGCAACGCCACAGTCCCAGGCTGGGGTGAACAGCTCCCGTCTCGTCAATCCAGGCTCCGCCGTTCGCCCAGTGGTTGCTCGCAGAGAGGAAGACATTGTCGTTGTAGAGCCCCTTGAAGCCGTGCTCCAGCATCTTGTCGAAGTAGTAGATGGCATAATCGACATAGGAGTCATTGATTAGCAGGCCGCTTTGCCACTCGTCCCTCATAACGGGGCTCTCGGGCAGCTTGGCGGTTGATTCACCGTCGCAGGTGTAGCAATAGACGATGCTCTTGTCTTGGTACTTATGCAGACCAGCCATGATGTTGAAAGCGGCTCTCGCATGGTTGGAAATCGTGGAGCGGGCCGAATCGCGCGACTGGGAATTCACCCAGGGGGTCTCGGCTGTGCCGTAGGCGTTCATGACGCGCTCCACCCAGGCATCCATATACTGCTGGTCGATGACGCCTGTGCGCTGCGTCTCAAAGAGCTTGTCCCAGTAGCCGTAGTCGCAGAAGGCGGGGTATCGAGCTGTCCAGGTGTAATAGGAGCCCCAGTAGAGGTTTGCGTACATGGCGCGTGAAATCTGCGTGGCTTTGGTGGTGAAGGCGTCACGCCAGCCGCGCCAGCCTTCAGGCATGGGCTTCACGGGGGAGGCCAGCAGTGCAAATGTGATGGTGTTGTCCTTCGCCAGCTTCCTGGGGGAGTTGAGCAGATTGAGACGGATGACGACCGTGCCGTCCTGTTCGCGGAACAGCTCCACGCCGTCCCGTTCCTTAGAGTGGCACCAGCCCTTGTCCCAGTCCGCCGCATAGCAGAGTCCCCTGTATTCGTTGCCGACCCAGATGTATGGCAGGAAGCTGTCGAAATGCGTCTGAGGCACGCTTCTGCTGGAGAAGAGAAGCCCCTGCCCCTTGGGAATGTTTCCCGCAGGGTTGTGGCGAAGGCCTTCGCCAACGGCGTGGTAGAGCGTCGCAACTTCCTTGCGTATCGGGATATTGACATAGAGGCGTGTCGGGAGAGGCGCTTTTCCAGCGGAAAGCGTCCAGTCATAGCGAATCAGGCCGTCCTGCTCCATGCGGAGCTTAGCCTGAATCTTGAGCGCATCGCACTCAAGGCTGTTTTCAGCGGTGATGATAGTGTCGGATTCGCCCGTGAATGTCGGAGCCTGGAGATTCCATGCCAGCGGCTTGCCATTTGCCTCGGCGACGATTTCCACGGGGCGCGCCAGAACGGCTTCGCCATTGGCAACGACGGCCTCTGGCAGGCCATTTGCGCCAAGCGTCATCTCCTTCAGCACGGCGGAGAGCTTGTTTCCGTTGCGCTTCAGCGGCGTGAAGCCAGGCATCAGTTTGTCGGCTTTCCCGATGGTGTTGTGGAGCCAGGGATACGCCTTGACCTGGAAGGCCCTTTCGTACAGCGGAAACTCCGAGTTGGGCTTTGTGACGAAGAAGGAGTACTTGCCGTCCGCCAGTTTTTTGGACAACGGCACGGTGGCGTGCATGATGGCCATCTCATGGCCGTTCACCACGTTGCTGTAGCCGTCATTGAAGTCGAGTGGGAAGCTCTCCACCACCTTGTCCGATTCGGTTCTGATTTGCAGCTGGAGCTTCTTTTCAGGCACTGACTTGCAGTCCAGCACCAAATCCACCACAGGCTTGTTCAGGCTCTGGTACCATGAGATAGTGCCTGTCAGAGGCTTGTCGCCCTGGGAGAGCCCTGTGATTTCACCTGTGGAGAGCGGGCGCGAGTAGATGGCGAAGTCCGCATAGCTAGCGTTGGCCAGCAGGGCGCCGCCAGCCTGCGAGAGGTCCATCGGGAACTTGTGCTGCAAAATGCCGCGGCGTATGCCGTTCATGTAGAGTTCCATGGCCTCTGGCAGGAAATTGATTGCCACGTGCATCCACTGGCCAGGCTGGGGGCGGCGTCCGATAAGCATGTTTTTCGGGGTCTTGTTGTCTGGCCCGAAATATTGGCAGCCGAAGAGGAAGCCGCCGTCCCGCTGCTCCTGGAAGTAGATGTAGCCAGTGTTCTTGAAGATTGTGCCGAAGAAGCGGCGGAAGGTCTTGCCTTGCGCCAGCGGCGCGGAGGCCCTCATCCAGAACGAAACCGCGCCTGGCGAGGAAAGCTTTGATTTCGGGAACTCGATGAGGCGTCCGCTCAAATCAAGTATGTTGCGCGATGCTGTATAGCCTGCCACTGTGGCAAACTCGCCTTCGGCTGGCGTCATCTTCACTTCGGCAGAAGAGGTCGCGTAATCGACCAGCAACTCAATCAGTGTGAATGCATGGTTCTTTTTCATGGTGTGACTCCTTTCATCGAGTGGGTTGGTTATGAAATACATTATAATTTTATAGTACTGCCTTTGATTAGCAAAACTGGTGTTGTAAAACGGGCCTGCCTGGGCTTTTTACCCTGAATCGCATCCAGTATCACCTGGAAGAGCATCTTCGCCACTTCCATGTAGTTTTCAACGAAGGTGGTCAAGGCGGGCACCAGGCATTTCCCGTAGTTTTCGTTGTCGCAACCGACCACCGCCAGGTCGTCGGGTATCCTAAGGTTGTGCTGGAAGGCGTAGGCATAGACTCCCACCGCCAACATGTCGCACGATGCGAACACCCCCGTGATTTCGGGGTCCATCTCCATCAGCTTCTCCATCTGGTGGTAGCTGCCCTGTCCGTAAATCTCCTGGCTGGGCACCTCCACAACGCTCAGCTTGATATCGGGGTGCTCAGCCACGTATTTCATTGCGCCGTCATAGCGTTGGCGGAAGCAGTATTTCTCGTATTGCAGCTGCGTGGCTATCATCCCGATGTGTCTGTGCCCGCAGTCGTCCGCAAGATGGCGAATCGCCTCGTAGCCGACTAGAATGTTATCGGACTCCACGAAGGAATAGTTGTTGGATATGTTGTTCAAACGCACGACGGGGCACTCTGGGTATTTCTTCTTAAGCGTTTCCAGCATCACCATGGAGGTGTTGCTGACCGCAATGATGCAGTCGGGAACGAAGGAGCATCCCTCCAGCTGATCCTTTGTAAAGAAGATATGCGTTGTCATATAGAGATTTGACAGCATGTTGGTCAGCAACGTCAACGTCTCCTCGAAGAAGGGAAGCGATACCATATACAGGCTTATCAGGATGACAATGTTCTTGTGGAAAAAAACATTCCCTTCCGCCTTCGGGTTGATGCGTACGCACCGCCCATGCTCGCCGCTAACCAAATCCCAGTCCTGCAATTGCGCCAAGACGCGCTTCACCGTGGCTGGACACACGTCGAACTGCTCCGATAGACGCGCAATCGAGGGCAGCGTCTCCGTATAGACGCCGCTCTTGATTCCGTCCGCAATTGTTTTTGCTATGTTCTTGAAGTCACTTGGCATATTGATTCCTAAAACTAAAACAACAACTTGGCTAACCAAGTTTAATTATACCCACTATTATACCATTGTCAAGTCGAAGCAATAAAAAAATAAAAGTTTTGAACGGAATGAACGATGGGGCGTGATGCATATCTTCCGCAATGTCTCACCGACTGATAATGTGCGAATTCCAAGGTCTCATTGATGAATAAACACCATGGCTTTGGACTGGACAAAAAGCGCCGCGGAGCGGCGCTATCGCCACGGAGTGGCGAGACAGAGGATAGCCCTGGGTGAGCGCCAAAGGCGCGAACCCAGGGTAGGTGAATCCCCCACGCTATCGCGCCCTGGAAGGGCGCAACGCTGCCGCCACACAGGCCTTATGCTGTGCTGTTACCGAAGCGGGATGTGGCGCCCTTCCAGGGCGCAAAGACAGCAACGGCCGCATACCCGGGGTTCGCACTTTTGGCGCTCACCCCGGGCTATACTATGTCTCGCCCCCTCGCGGGGGCGATTAAGCCGCTCCGCGGCTTTTTACTGCTCCATTACGGCGTAGGTGAATATCAACCAGTGAGGCATTACATCTTCCATAACAAAAAACTAAGAAAACTCCCTGTTACAACTGGAAAAGTGTAAAATCTGACGTATATTCAAAACACCTCCTCGAAGACCGAGTGAACTTAGTTAACCAAGAAGAGAAGAAACATTAGTATTGAGCGTAATGTGTTGATGACAACAATGGAATTGGTGCTGAGGCCGCGCAAGCGGCCAGCGCACGATAGTGCGCAACAATCGTAGCCCAATGCAAGCGCCCGCAGGGCGCGCAGCATTGGGTGAAGCCACCCCGTGACTTCGCGCCCGGAGGGCGCAACAAAAACATTGCATTTTTCCTGCCATCATGGGGGACAGAGCAATACAAATAAATAATTCCTCATTCCGTATATTCAAGGAGACGAAAACAATGACGGTACTGTTCCAGGAGAGATTCGACTGCAGGCATGGCGACTTGCCTTGCGGGTGGTTTGTGGAGCGCAACAGCGATTTGGCAGCCAGTGGCATACGGCGTGGCGAAGGGTGCATCGAGCTGCTGTCGGCTGGCAACAAGTTCATCCCTGTCATCCCTGATGTCCACGACTGCACTGTCGATTTCAAGGTGGGCGTCAACTACTTGATGGGCAAGAGCTTCGGGTTTTACGTCTGTTTCCGCTATGACGCTCTTCTGCGCCGCGGCGAGGCCATTCGCGTCCGCTGTTCGGAGGAAGCGGCAAAGCTGACCATCGACTACGGGCGATTTCTTGCAAACCGCTTTGAGGCGATTGAGACACGCGAACTCCCCAGCCCCGAAGCAAAGAAGCTGGACAGGCCATTTAAGGTGCAGCTTGATGTCTGCGGCAAATTGCTGCGGGTCACCGTTGCAGGTTGCATAACTGAATTCGCGATACCATCAGGCTCTGTCGGCAAGGTTGCGCTGGCGCGTATGCACTTCTTCGACGTGATGAAAATCCTCTCCTTCCGCATCACGACAAACGAAAAGACGACAGCCCGCAGCAGCCGCTCGTTCACCGTGCCGATTGCGCAGCAGGCAACCATGTATCCCCTCTTCTGCGACGTCTCGCTCTTGGACTTTGGCGACTGCATGGAGGCACGCCTCTCGTTCAGGGGCGGCGTTGCAGAGACCGAGCCAGGCGAAGGCAACTACCATGTGGCCCGAGCCGACCTCTTTAACCGCCCGTTCCTGAAGGTCATCACCGCCAATGCCATGGAAGAGTACGTGGTCTATGACGAGGAGTTCGTCAATGTCGTCAAGCACCTGGTGCCCGACTACTTCTACAAGGTTCTGCATAAGCGCGCCCCCTGGCCGCTGAAACGTTCCGTGCGCTTCATAAAGCCCTACGGTGCCTTTGACTTGGCGGTTGGCTTTGAATCCTTCTGCCACTCCACGATGCGGAACTATGCGCAGGCGCCCACTGAAACCATGTTCACGCTGGCGGGCAAGATTCTCCATTCAGGCGTCGGCATTTCAGATGGAAAGGTCGTGGCAACCTTCCTCTCGAACCCGAAAAAGCAGTTTGCATCGCGTCTGCCCAAGAAGGACCCGCGCCTGAAGGTCGATGGTCTGGAGGACCTCTTCGGCGTCCGCGACACAGGGAAGGACGCCTCCGTCACGCAGGTTATCGCCGTCGGCGATTTTATGGAGGATTTCGACGGCGAGCGGCTGGAGTTCTGCACCGAACCACACTGCAAGGGGCATTATGCGGCAAACGGCTGCAAAGTCCTGCTGGAGGGAAAGACCGACACTGCGACTATGCCTGTCCTGACCATCAAGGAGAACGGTGCGGCGAAGGCGGCCCTGTTCACGGTGCCGCCGCAGCTCGTCCGTCCCGACGAACTTCACGAACGTCTAGGCTATGCAAAAGACAGCATCAGCCGCTTCATCAATGCGGCTGCCCAGACAGTCATGGGGATGCTCGCCAAGCCCGAAGTCACCGTGAATGGCGGCAGGCTCATCGCCTACCACTCCACAAACGGCGATGACGTCATCATTATGGAGAATCCCGACAAGAGGGAGACCGTGACCATCGACATGACCATCTCAGAGCTCACCAGCAAGCCGATAATCACCTTCTGGGACAAGCCTTATTTCGTGGTCAGCAAAGACAAAAACGCCCTGCAACTGCGCGTCAGGCTTCCCAAGGAGGAGTGCGCCGTCATCGTTATAAAGTAATGCCTATGGCCTGGCAGTAGAGGAGCGCATTTATCAAGGAAATATGCATGCCACTTCCACCTGCCACCGTTTTTTCACAAAAGCATAATAAAAGTGATAGTTTTATCCCATAATAGTTGTATAACAGTGTAGTTCTTTTCACTATCAACAACTATCGACTTTAAGGAATCTACTATGAAAATCATGCACATCGGCGACATTCACCTTGGCTGCAAGTACAAGGGCTATGATCGGAATCCTGAAATCAAAAAGGTATTCGATTTCCTGGCCAGGAAAGCCAGCGAGGAGAAGGTGGAGGTCGCCCTGCTGGCTGGCGATGTCTTTGACAACGGGCTGCCCTCCAGCGAATCGCAGGGACTGTACTATGGTTTCCTCGTAAGGCTGCTGGCTGCTGGCTGCCGCCAGATTATTGTCATTGCAGGAAACCATGACAAACCTGAATTCCTGGACGCTCCCAGGGAGCTGCTGGAAAATCTGGACATTCATATCATAGGCAAGGTGGACAAAGAGCATCTGGAGCAGGAGGTTATTGCGCTTGGAGATAAGGAAACCCCCGCAGCCTTTGTCTGCGCGGTACCGCAGCTCTACGACGGCGATGTCCGCGGAGTAATCCCCGAAGGGGAAGACTGCAAAACACGCGAAAAGTTCTTCGCCGCAGGCGTCGCCGAACACTATCAGAAGGTCTATGCCATTGCGGATGGGCAGCGCAAAGGGCGCCCCATCCCCATCATCGGCATGGGGCATCTCTATGCCCTTGGCAGTACATTCAACACGAACAATCCGCAGCAGACGGTCGGCAACCTGGAAGGAGTACAACTGGAGGATTTCGGGAGCGGCTTTGACTACATGGCCCTGGGCCACATCCACAAGCCACAGAACATCCCTGGTCACGACAACTGGCGCTATGCAGGCTCCATCCTGCCTATGAATATCCAGGAAAGGATGTATGCCACCCAGGTCATCCTTCTTGACACCAATGACATTGCCCATCCCAAGGGACTGGAACTGCCCGACGAGTGCTTCCACAAGATGAAATACATCACGGGCAGTGTGGAAGAGCTGGAAATACAGCTTGATGAACTGCGCGAAAGCAAAGCTGACTGGTGGGTGAAGGCCATCTGCACGGACAATGAGCTACCCCCAAACTGGGCCATCAGGCTGCACCAGAAGATGCGTGAAACCAGCGTGCTAATCACGGAAACGGAAGTTCAGCGCGCCTCGCAGTCGGACTCTGATAAGGATAATGCCATCGAGGAAGAAGAGGTCACCCTCTCAAGCCTTACCCCCGAACAGCTTTTCCTAAAGCATCTTAGGAAATTAAAAGACGTTACAGACGAAGATGAGGTGCAGACCCTGCTGGAGCTATATAGAAGCTCCGAAAAGAAGGTTTTGGACCCAAGTCAGAAACAAGAGGAGGCTGCACAAAAACGTGCTGGTCTCATGAAGTTCAAGCGCCTCTACATCAAGAATATCAACTCCCTCTATGGCGAGCACCTCATCGACTTTGAAGCCCAGGAATTCAACAAGGGCATCTTCCTGATTTCGGGGCCGACTGGGGCAGGCAAATCCAGTATTCTGGATGCGATTTGCCTCGCACTCTACGGTGAAACCCCGCGTGTCAAGAGCATCTCCACTGACCAGGACAGTGTCATGAGCGAAGGCGAAAATGAAATGATGGCGGAATTGACCTTCTCCCTGGGAAGTGACATCTACCGTGCCACATTCCAACACGCACGTTCAAAAGGCAAGACCCCCTTTGGAGCAGCAAAACACTTTTTATATAAGAATGATGTGCCCCAAAACCTTACTTCAAGCAAGGTGCCAAAAGAGATTGAAAGAATGATTGGCATGGATGCAGGGCAGTTCACACGCTGTGTCCTGTTGGCTCAAGGCAGTTTCGATGCCTTCCTCAAGTCTAAATCAACCGATCGCGCCGCTCTCCTGACCCAAATCACTGGAACCGAAATCTATACCAAGATTGGAGAGCAAATCAATGCGGACTTTAAAGTCATAGATGACGAATATAGCCAGCTGAATAAAGAGTTCAATGGAATCACCTTCCTTACTGACGACGAACTGAAAGAGCTTCAGGATAAAATTGATGCAACTAAAGCAAGCCTGGAAGCCATCAATGAGCAAAGCGACAAATGCAAAGACATTGAGGCGCTTTTCCAGCAAATTGAAACCGAGGAGCAAAAAGTCCAAGAGGCTAACGCCATTCTTGAAAAGGCTGTAAACGCGCAGAATGAAGCTGCTCCGAAACGCGTTCAGCTTCAGGATGCCCAGCGCGCACAGCTGTGCGAAGGGGCTTACAATGCGATGACCGCCAAAGAGAAAGAGCTGACCACGGCCAAGAAAAATCTGGATAAATTGGTCAAATCCCTTTCTGGACTTGAGGAAACACTGAAAAACGCCACTGCGGAAAAGGCGAACCAAGAAGCCAACCTCGCCAAGGTTACCCAAGAGCAGGCAGATGAGCAGAAGCTCTTTCAGAAGGTCAAAGTGCTGGATGCCAGCATTGGAGAAATGCACAAGCAGCTGGAGACAGCACAAACTGATTATGACAGCGCGAAAAAAACGCGCGAAAAGGCGGATAAAGACTTCAGGAACGCCAAGAAAAGCTGGGAAGTGGCACAAAGCCAGGCACAAAACTCCATGGACTACCTGACTTTCCATCCCGATGATGGCCAGCTTGAGCAAAAAAAGAAAAATTGGGTGCTTCGCCAGTGTGCGCTGTTCGCCTCCGAACAGAATAATGCGACCGAGGAGAAGGCCATTGACGAAGAGGCAAAAAAGCTGGACAAGGCGAAAACTACCCTTGAAAAGCTGCAGGCTAAGGTGAAGGAGAATGAAAAGAAGCTCCAGGAGCAGAATGAGAAGATTGCCTTGGAGCAGACAAAACGCGAAGGCCTTCTGGGCGGGAAGAGTCGCGACGATATCCAGAACGCCTGGGCAGCTGCCGGAAAGCTCAATGAATTCTTCAAAGGGGAAACCCAGAGAAGTGAATTCCTGCAGCCCAACCAGCCTTGCCCGCTTTGCGGCTCCACGCACCATCCATACTGCGAAGGAACTCCTGTCCCCGACAGCGATGAATACAATGCCCTGTGGACAGAATTGAAAAAGAGGCTGGACGATATCGACAGCTGCACAACAGCCATTCAAGCGTTTGAGAAGGAGACAGAAAAGCTTGAAAGGACATTGACTGGCGACAGAACAAAAAGCGAGATGCAATCCACTCAGCTTCAAAAGGACAAGAAAGTCCTTGATTCACGCATAGTCCAGCTGAAGGAAGCGCAGGCAAAAGCACAATCGGATGCGAAATCCCTTGCAGAAGAGCTTTACCAAGCCCTCCAAGTGGAGTGGACTGACCACTCTGCACTTCCAAAGGAACTGGAAGACCGCATCAACGCATATAATGAGGCAAAGAAGAAGGCGGAAGCCTTGAAGGAGGCTGAGAATACCTTCAAGACAGCCGAAACCACCTATAACGCCGTGAAAGACCAAAACCAGCGGAATGAGCAGGAAAAGGCAACAACCGTTGGCAACTTGAAGACGGAACTGGATGAAAAGCTCGCCCAACGCAAAGAGCTCTTTGGCGAGGACAATGTCGAAACACGTGAGAAGGCCATGGCCGGAAAGGTGGCAAAGGCGCAAAAGGCACTTAACAATGCCAATGACGCCGCCGCAACTGCCCAGACGAACGTCAATAACAACAAAACTCGTCAAACTGAAGAGAACACGACCATCCAACGTCTCACGCCTGAACTTGAGACTCTGCAGAAGGCTCTGAAACAGCGGTTGGACGAGAATCAGTTCTCTTCCGTAGAGGACTATCTTGCCAAGCAAAAGGAGCCAGTGCGAATCCAAGAACTCACTAAAGAGCTGCATCAATTGGACACGGATGTCCAAACGGCCAAGAACACCTTGGCGGATCGCAGGAAATCCCTGGAGGATTCAAGGAAAAAGCTGCCTGATAACGCAGACCGCACTGCAAATCTGGAAGAGCAAAAGGCCAAGAAAGCAGAGAACGAATCGGTGAAGCAAATCTTGGATGAATTGGTTTTCAAACTCAAAACTGACAGCAATAATAGGGTCGAAAAAGAGAATACCCTGCAAAAACTGGCAAAACTTGAAAATCCCTACAACCGCTGGAAGTATCTGAACGATACCTTTGGCTCGACAGAAAAAGTGGATCGCTTTGGCAGGATTGCCCAAGGCTACACCTTCAATGAGTTGCTTCAACATGCGAACGCAAACCGCCTCACCTCGCTCCAACGCCATTTCAAGCTGGTCAGTGATGAGGAAGATCCACTGGAGCTGAATGTCATCGACCACTATCGCTTTGACAAGGTTCGCACTTCCAGGAACTTGTCTGGTGGCGAGAGCTTCGAGGTCAGCCTTGCACTGGCTCTCGGCCTTGCCGACATGAGCGCCGTCAGCCAGAACGCCAGCCTTGGCAACGTCCTGCTGGACGAAGGTTTCGGCACCCTCGATGACGATTCTCTCGACAGCGCCCTCGACCTTCTCATGCAGCTCAAGAGCGACAATAACAAGCTGGTCGGCATCATCAGCCATGTTGCCAAACTGCGGGAAAAGATTGAGGCCAAAATCGAGGTCACCAACCGCGACGGCATGGGTTCCATTTCAGGCGCAGGCGTCAAAGCACTTACCGAGGTCAACCAGTATCGGATGAAAATCCACCAAGATGCAAAGGCTCTTAAAAAGGCGCAAAAGGCCATTGAGACAGAAGAAAAAGCAAGGCAGGAAAAAGAAAATTAAAGAAATGCTATGTTCCCCACAAGGGTAGTTTTTTAACCACAGATTACACAGATTACACAGATGCGAAGTGCCGATAAGCGGCACTTCGCGGTTCATTTTTGCCGTACCCCATAATTATCCCGTTTTCAGCCGCGTTGTTACGCGGCTGAAAACATCTGTGTATTCTGTGTAATCTGTGGTTTCTAAAAGAAACCTTTAGTTAACTACCCTCTTGGGAAACATAGCGTAAAGAAAATAAATACTTTCCTATTCAGCATGCGGCCATCTGGTCAACACTTTATATTTTCTGTGCAGGTCAGATGCCCGAATACCCCCCTAATCAGCGCGCGATTAGGGGTGAGTATCAAATGAATCGTCAATCTGTGATTTTCAGTTTGAACTCATCGGAATTCCCGCGCAATTCAGGTGCGTACATGCCGCCAAGCTGTGTCGGCAGGGCGCTGAACTTGCCTGGTATTTCCGCGCGGAGTCGATAGCTCAGGCTGTGCTTGCCTCGGGGGAGCGTCCGCAGGAAGAAGGATACCTTTGCATCGCGAAACTCCACGTATGCCCCCATCTCGTTGCCGTTGTAGCCACTGCGTAAATCAACCGCTTCCGTGCCTGCCGCCTTGTAGTCCTCCATGAGGAGGTACTCATAGTCGTTTTTGCTTTCGACAATCAGTTCGACTTCGAGCAGGTCACCGCTCTGCAGCGTGTCACCCGTCTTCAATGGGACACGCTTGTATTGCTCGACCCGCTGCTTGACGGCCTGGCCACGCATGTCCGTGGCATCCGCCATCTTATCCTGTCGCACCAGCTTGGAGACGCGGCGCTCCACTTTCACTTCCAAGCCCGACTTCGTGATGAAATCCTCCAATGTGAAATAGGAAAGATAGGCATTGAAATAGAGCGGTCCCTTGCCTGTCTTGCGGATGGTCAGCGTGTGTTTTCCGCTGGCAAGCTGCTCCGCATCGGCAACGAATGTCAAGTCCGCGGTGAACAGGTTCTCGCGGGTGATTTTGGATGTTGCCACAACCTTTTCGTCCAGCAGAATATCTACTGTCATGTCTGGATTCAGCTCGTCAGAGGATTGCAGATATGCCGTGAAGGCGTCCAGGCAGGCTGCCGTGTCACGCGTTGAACGCCAGTAGGTGGCGTGTTTTCGATTGTTCAGCAGGTACTTGACGAAGCGTGAGGCCAGTTCGGGGCGCTGTTTCGTCAGCACCAATAGTTTCAGATAGGCGGCCTGTGTCTCGATTTCATCGCCGTACCAACACCACCAGTTGCCGCCGATGTTCAGATAAGCGGTCTGATTCTCTTCATCTTGCACGAGGAACTGGTCGAGATTCCGCATGACATCCGCCAGATGGTCTGCCTGTTTTGCATAGTACAGTCCAAGTCCATACAGCGCAAGACTATACGGTGAAAGCGACTTTGCCTTGTCGCGGTAGAGATACTCATCAATCTCCTGGTTGACGATGCCGTTTTCGCAGAGTATGCGATAGACAAGTGCATCCAGATTATCAGCTGACGGCTTGTAAAGAGGGTCTTTCGGCTTGAGTTTAAGACGGCGTAGCTGTTCCTCCTGATGCTCCTTGAGCCATTGAATGCCGCGTTTCAGCACATCATTCGGCACGACCAGCTTGCACGCTTCCGCTGCCGTGAGCCCCTGCACGACGACGGCGGTGGTATGCGGCCAGGAGCGTTCGCCCCAACCGCTGAACCATCCCCAGCCTCCATCGGAGCACTGCATGGCCGTCAAATCCCGCAACCCCCTGCGAATCATAGCGTCCAATAGTTCCTCATCGAAGACGGGGTCGCGGGCATAGCATTTCCACTGGGCCTTGCGCTCGTCTGGGTTGCCGATTTCCTGTGCGTTCAAGTTTGCGCGGGCGTTCTTGATGTCCGCAAGGGAAATGCCAAGATTGCGGAGTACTTGCCGTGCCTGCGCGGCTGGCAGAAAGCGGTTCAGTGTCTGCTCTGTGCAGCCGTAAGGATAGTCCGCCAAGTACGGGATGGCGTCAAGCATGGCCACAGCGAGCGTCGGACTCCAACGGACTTCCAGGCGCGTTGTTTCGGGGCGACGTGCCTTCGGAACCTCTAGCGTGAACTGCGTTTCCGTCTGGTCCTGCCGAAGTGTTCCACTGAAGGCAACCTGCTTGTCCGCACCATGGACGAAGACGGGGAAGCTTTGCTCGACGGCATCCGACTCCACATCGGTCAAGGCCCGCATCTGCACAACGGCCTTACCATCTTTCACGACATCCACGCGCCAGTCAACGCGTTTTTCGCCGCCAGCGTCAACTGTCACGCTCCTCTTCAGTTTATCTTTCGCTTTCAGGCAGCCTCCATCCAGTTTCAGTTCAACCTCAACCGCCTTCTTTTCCGTCAAATAATTGTGTACGATGGCACTCAGCACGACCTCATCCGTCTGCACGAAGAAACGTGGTGCTTCCAGGCGAATAATCAAATCCTTTGTCGTAATGACCTCCGTATTGCCTTCGCCGACGCGAGTGCCATTGCCCATAGCCCATACGCGGATTTTCCACGTGCTGAGATTTTCAGGCATTGGAATCTCAATATCCGCCTCGCCGTTTTCATCTGTCTCCAGACTGGCCACCCATAGTGCCGTGTCGGCGAAATTGGAGCGGACTGTCGGGCTGACCATGCCGTTTCTGCTCGCAGCAGTACTTGCCTTTAATGGAGATACTGGCTCATTCCATTTCCAGCGCACTTCTGGCTTATACTCTGCTTTCAAGTCTATTGCGTCCATAACCATATCCCCCGCCGCCATCTCTGCTACTGCTTCAGAACGTTCCATCCCCAGTTTGGCCATTTTCCTCGTGGCAGGGGCAAAAGCTACATTCATAAAGTAGTCCGTGCCGCCCATGCCGCTCTCATTAATGGCCATATCGAATTGCAATCCGCCAAAAAGGCCGATGTCACGCATCATCGCCTCATTTGGCATGTAAAACATGCTGCGCGGCCAGCGGCTGAATAAACCGCCTTGCAGACGATGATGCCTTCTCCATTGCCAGAAGACCTTGCGGATATCGGCTATATTGGAACCGCCTGATATGTATTCCAGGCTCTTGTCATAGACGGACACGACGACACTCCCCTTATATGGCTTGCCCTGTGAATCCGTCAGCACGATTTTCGCCTTGTTCGCCGCCGTGCCAGGCCTGGAGCGTTCCTGTTCGGGTTTGACGGAGACATCCAATATCTTCTTCTCTGGCGGAACAATGATTTCACGGATGACATCATGCAGGACGCCATTGGCCATCGTGTAGGCCTCCACGTAGATATTCGGCATATCCTTTTTCTCTATCGGTATTTCCACAATCTGGCTCTTGCCCTTCATGCGGAGGATTTGCGGAATCGGCACAAAGCCCTGCGTTCCACGCACAAACAGCATGACAACGCTGCCGCTTAACTCCGTATTCACCATGAGTTTCACGGTCTCTCCTGCTGCATATTCCGCCTTGTCAGGAATCAACTCCAGCGCATTGTAGCGGAAATCGCGTCCATCGTAGCCAGGTCCATGGATGGTGAAAAGCTGCGCGCCTTCCACGGAACGCCCCTTTGCGTCCGTCACCGTCCAGCTCAGGCGGTACTGTCCTGCGCGGGATGCGCTGAACACCTGCCGCCCATGCCCTTGCGCATCGGCATCAACGGTCCAACGGCGCTCCTCCGTCTCCTCTGCCACGCCCTCTTTGTTATATGCAATGCGGTACAGCACCAGAAGCCCCTTGCCGCTGACAGGCGAGCCGTCCAGTGTCCGTGCCTGCATGGTGGCCGTCATCGCATCACCGACCAAGCCATAG
Organism: Victivallales bacterium; assembly: GCA_017458805.1. Classification (GTDB taxonomy): domain Bacteria; phylum Verrucomicrobiota; class Lentisphaeria; order Oligosphaerales; family Oligosphaeraceae; genus RGIG3456. The sequence continues at coordinate 16,267 of JAFTAC010000366.1, forward strand.
CCTCTATTCAACCAGACATACGCCTTGAACGGCTCGCGTGCAACGGTCACCTTGCCGTTCCCGAAGATTTCGCGGCGGCTTGCATCCGTCACGGAAGCCGTGATTTCGTACTGATGGTCATGGTTGCCAAAGAGTTTTTTGGCCATGGCGGTGTCAATTGTAATCTTCACGGTACCATCGGCTTCCAGCTTTTTCTCAAAGTCCAGGACCACTTCAGGCGCCTCGTGGCTGAAGCCATTGCGGTACCAACTCCAGCGTGGGGCGCAACAGCCCCATCTCGTCCAGCCTGGATACCACGGGCAGTCTGCCCAAAACCACCAGTAGCCGTTCCCGTAATACCAGTCCCACGGGCGGACGGGCCACCATGTCGCCTCCCGAGTTGAACGCAGGATTTTGATTTTAGCCGTACCCTCCGAGACGGGTGCGCCGAAAAAGTATTTCGCCTTGACCGTCAACTCAAACGTGTCCCCGAGCATGGGGGAACCCTTTGGAGTCTCGACAGTGACCTCGAACTCCGGTTTCTTGTACTCCTCCACACGGAACATACCTGAGCCATGCTGCATCGTCACACGATAACTCCCTAGCATGGCATCATTTGGCAGCTCAAATGTGCCGACAATGCCGCCATACGAGTCCGCTGTGAGTTTGCATTCTTTGATACGCTGCCCGCGCGGGTTGCGGATATCGACATTGTAGATCAAGCCAGCCACCTCGCTTTTGCCTTCGTAGTCATATTTGGATTTCCCAATCCAAAACTTGAACTCCACCTTCTGGCCAGGCCGATAGACAGGACGGTCCGTCAGGAAGAACGCACGCGTCCGCTCTTCAGGAAAATTGTCCTTTATTCTGCCATTGAAGTGATTATTGCTTGAAAACCATGCCCGCCGTCCAGTGTCGTTCTTCAGGACCAGTTGGACTTCGCCGTATTTATGTCTATGCCCGTCAAACAGTTCCTCTCTGCTCTTGACGATTTTTCCTTCATCGTCTGTCATTTCCGCAAAGCGTGAATGGTCGCTCTCTTCCCGTTTTGACGTTGGATTCCACCTGGAGGACCAGCAGAAGAACTCCACCTTCTCATTGGCGAGGGGCTGACCGCTTTTCGCGTCAAGAACCTGCCACATCGTGCGTCCATCCGTGAGATGCTTCTGGACAATCTCCGTGTCAGCAAAATAAACGGGGGCTCTGGCGGTGTTTGCCCCATTTTCCAATGTACAGGTCAGGAGGTACCATCCCGTCTTTTGGGCGGGAACTTGTATGGTAATGGTACGGTCCTTATGTTTTTCCGCAGGAGTCAGTTCCATTGTCCAACTGGCGACTTTTTCCTTCAAATATCTCTTCTCACCACCATCCATTTGAAACAGACGCCAAGCGAGATTCGTGAAATCGCGCTGCTGCCACTCATTGCCGTGTCCCTTCAGATTCGCAAGATATGCCTGGCAATCCGCCACAATCTGGTCCATGTCGATAGGTTGCAGGGTGAAGTTTCCCCTTGTGCCGTTACGGAAACGTAGGCGGATGCTAGCTGGCTCGCCCGCTATCTGCTTGCGTATGTCGTCTAAGCGGCACCAGTTGCCTGTGATGGCGAGTATGGCCTGTTCAGACTCGGTTTCGTCGATCTTATTACCTTTGTCCCGTTTCTCATTGATTTTCTTAATGGTCTCATGGTACTTCTGCCACCAGACAAGCGCTTTGTCTAGTTGCATACGGTTTTCATAGATCCAAGCCAGGTTTTTGTATGAATAAAGCCAATTATAATCAGGCTCCATCTTGGGATTCTTCTTTGCAATCTCTTCATAAAGAGATAGTATTTGCTTATATAGGAGAATTGGATTACATTCATCTGGCAGTTTAAACCGCTTGATGCCAGTTGCCAGCCTCGCAATGGTCTCGTTGTCCTCCAATGTTTCCAAAGAGAGAACGCTATCCCCAAACTGTTGCAATTCGTTTTGTGCGGTCTGGTTCAGAAAATGCTGAATCGTCTGGACACCATATTGCCCATTGTAGAAGTCCGCAAGCAGGAAAAGTGCATTGGTATGCGCCAGGTCAGAGCATTTCATGGCGGTGTGGTAGGCCCATACGGCGCGTTCGCCGTCGTTCTTCGCCTCTTCAAAGCTTTTGGGGCAGAGGAAGAAGAGTGGATTACCGTCATCATCGACGGGTATGCCGCCCGTGGTGCTTCCCATGACATGCGGATTCAAGTAGTCAGGCTCCTCTGTCAAATCCGTCAAAATGGTGAGCGAAGCGTTGTATGAGTCTAAAAACTCATTGGCAAGGGTCATATAAAAGTATTTGGAATCCTCCGTGACAGGCGGCATGTTCCGCACCATTAGCTTGAGTCTAAACAATCTGTCTGCATACGAGACATCGATGTATTTCCCTCCATTGCGACGATTCCATGCACCTCTTGTGAACTTGCCATCCAAAACATAGCCCTGATGTTCAGGGAAATAGAGGCCACAGATGAACTGCCAGTCGTTTTTTCGGATGTCCAGGGCTTTTTTCAACAACGCATCATATTCACCGATGCGGTTGAGCCTCTGAAGGCAAACAACAACATCGCGGAAGACCATTCTGGCAAAGTCGCCTTTGATCTGTGGATTTTCCAGCAGCGTGACATATATGTCGTATGCTTCGCTAAAATTGCCCTTGTCCCGCAATTTTGTTGCTTTTATGCTGTCTTCCCTAATCCCGCCGAAAAGCTGAAGCACACCTGTAAACAGTATCATGAACAAAAATAAACGCTTGAAATGCATCATGGTCTGTCTCCTTGTAAGTGTTGGCTATTATAGGCTTCAACGATGTGGGGGCGTCAGGAGGTTCGGGGGGCAAGCACCCGTCGTTTGTAAGCAGCGTTATTGCCGCTAGCCTTTCAGCTTCTTGATTTGGTCGCGAAGCATGGCGGCGCGCTCGAATTCGAGTGCTTCGGCGGCGCTGTGCATCTCCTCCTCCAGCTGGCGGATGGTCTCCAGGACATCGTATTCGGCGGGGTCTTCGGAGACGGTGGCGGCGACGGTCTTCTCCGCCTCCTCGTAGATGCGCAGGGAGGCCTGCACGCCGCGCTTGACGGTCTGCGGGGTGATGTGGTGCTCCTTGTTGTACTCCATCTGCTTGGTGCGGCGTTCGGCGGTGCGCTCCATCATGTTCTTGATGGAGTCGGTGATGTTGTCCGCATAAAGAATGACCTTGCCGTGGGCGTTTCGCGCGGCACGGCCAGCCGTCTGGATGAGGGAGGTCTCGGAGCGGAGGAAGCCCTCCTTATCCGCATCCATCACGGCGACAAGGGCCACTTCGGGCAAATCCAGTCCTTCGCGCAGGAGGTTGATGCCCACGAGGCAGTCGAATTCGCCCGCGCGAAGGCTCCGCAGAACATCGACGCGCTCCATGGCATCCAGTTCCGAGTGAAGGTAGCGCGCACGCACGTCCAGCTTGCGGAGATAGTCCGAAAGGTCCTCTGCCATGCGCTTTGTGAGAGTGGTGACCAGGGTACGCTCGCCGCGCTCCGCATACTGGCGTATCTCGAAGATGACATCATCCACTTGGTCAGCGAGGGGCCGCACTTCGACTTCGGGATCGAGCAACCCAGTGGGCCGTATGACCTGTTCCACAGGCGTGGTTAGCTTGAGCTCGTAGGGTCCTGGCGTCGCGGAGACAAATATGACCTGGTTCTGGCGCTCCTCGAACTCATCGAAGGTGAGGGGGCGATTGTCCAGTGCAGATGGCAAGCGGAAGCCGTTCTCTATGAGGGTTTTCTTGCGGTTTCGGTCGGCGGTCTGCATGGCGTGCAGCTGCGGGAGGGTGGCGTGGGATTCATCGATGATGGTGATGAAGTCATCGGGGAAGTAGTCGATGATGGTGGCGGGGGGTGCACCTGCGGGGCGTCCCGCCAGATGACGCGAGTAGTTTTCAATGCCCTGGCAGTAGCCGATTTCGGAGAGCATTTCAAGGTCGTATGTGGTGCGCTCATAGATGCGCTGCGCTTCGATGAGCTTGCCCTGCTTCTCAAAGAATGCGACACGTTCCTCCATCTCCTCGCGGATGGCCGTTTCAGCTAGCTTGATGCGCTCCTCGGGCATGACAAAGTGCTTGGCGGGCAGGATGGTCACATCGGAAAGCTCCTCTATCACGTTGCGAGTGACGGGGTCGCAGCAGACGATGCGGTCAACGGTGTCCCCCCAGAAGTCGATGCGGATGATCTCCTCGCGGTGGGAGGGGCATATCTCCAGCGTGTCGCCCGCCACGCGGAACTGTCCACGCTCGGGTGCAAGGTCGTTGCGCACGTATTGGATGGAGACCAGTTTATGCAGGAGCTCCTTGCGCGGCACGTCCTCGTTGAGGATGATTTTCGCCTTCATCGCATCGAAGTCCTCAGGGGAACCCAAACCATATAGGCAGGAGACAGAGCTGACGACGATGACATCGCGCCTGTCGAGCAGGGAGCCTGTCGCCGCAAGGCGAAGCCGCTCCAGACCGTCGTTGATGGCGGAGTCCTTGGCGATGTAGGTATCTGTCTGCGGGATATAGGCTTCTGGCTGGTAGTAGTCGTAGTAGCCGACGAAGTACTCCACGGCGTTTTCGGGGAAGAAGCCCTTGAGCTCGCTGTAGAGCTGAGCTGCCAGTGTCTTGTTGTGCGAAATGACCAGTGTCGGGCGCTGAATGCGCTCGATGACATTCGCCAGCGTAAAGGTCTTGCCGGAGCCTGTCACGCCGAGAAGCGTCTGCCTGTCCTGCCCCTCCTGAATGCCCTTGACAAGGGCCTCAATGGCTTCGGGCTGGTCACCGCTGGGCTTGTATTCAGAATGGATTTTAAAAGGTATGCGCATGAGCGGCCACTTCAATCATCGTTTGAGTATTTACGGAAGTTGCGTTTTGGGGCGGGCGTGGGCTTGCGGTCGATGTGGGCGATGACATTTTTATGCCCGCCGACGGAGACAAGGCTGTTCCAGAAGGTGTTCGAGTAGGTGACTCCAGTCTCGTGGTTGCGCAGGACGGCCACGTTGCCATCTTTCAAGTGCAGGAAATAGATGATGGGGATGGGGCCTGAATTGGCCGTGCAGAGTTTGGATAGTTTCTCCAGCTGTTCGTTGGTGGTGCTCTCCTCGTAGAGTTTCACCTGAATCTCACGGGTGAACCTGGAAGGCATTGTCTCAGCCTTGTAAATCATTCTGCCAGTGATTTTCATGGGCTCTTCCTCGTCGCGCCGACTGGTTTCGCCATCGATGAACACCACGGTTTCTTTACTGAAAATCTCTTTCCCGTATGTATTTACAGCATTTTCGTATGCATCGGGGAAGAAGAGGCACTCCGTATGGGAATCGCCGCTCTCCAAGGTGAGGATGGCCCAAGGACGGTTGTCCTTTTTGGTCGTCTTAATGGAGACGTCGGCGATATAGGCACCAACGCGGACGGTGGTGCGCACGGGCATCGACGGCAGTTCACTCAAATCCACCGACTGGTACATATCGACCAACTCCTGGTACTCGCCGATGGGGTGGCCGCTGACATAGAAACCCAGCAGCTCCTTTTCGAAGCTAAGTAGCTCGTGCAGAGGCCATTCAGGGAGGTCGGGAACCTGGAGCGAGAGTTCCGACTGGTCGTCCATCATGTCAAAGAGGGACATCTGGCCGCTGTTGCGGTCCTTGGCGCTGGAGGCTGCGCGAGCGAGCGCCTCGTCTGCCATCGCCATCAACTGGCTGCGGTGGAGGCCGAAGCAGTCCATCGCGCCTGCCTTGATGAGGTTCTCCATCAGGCGCTTGTTGTTGCCTGGCACCCGCTCGCAGAAATCTGTAAGGTCCTTGAAGGGCCCATCCTTCTCACGCGCCTCGATGATGCCAGAGACGACTGATGTGCCGACGCCCTTGATGGCGGCCAAGCCGAAGCGGATGTTTGGCCCATCGACGGAAAATGATGCGTCGCAGATGTTTACGTCTGGCGGGAGGATCTTGATGCCCATCTGGCGGCACTCGCGCAGGAAGAAAGACATCTTCTCGGCGTTGCCCAATTCACTGGTCAGCACCGCCGCCAGGAACTCGGCACCGTAGTTCGCCTTGAGGTAGGCGGTGCGGTAGGAGAGCATTCCGTATGCGGCGCTGTGGGATTTGTTGAAGCCGTATCCAGCAAACTTGTAGATTTTGTCCCAAATCTGCTTGGCAATCTCTTCGGTGTAACCGTGCTTCTTGACGCCATCGACGAACTTGACGAACATCATCTCCATCTTGTGGACGTCCTTCTTGCCCATGGCACGGCGGAGAATGTCTGCCTGGCCGAGGGAGAAGCCTGCGACTGCCTGCGCAACCTGCATGACCTGCTCCTGGTAGAGCATGATGCCGTAGGTCTCCTTCAGGATAGGCTCCATCTCTGGCACGTCGTACTCGACCTTGATTTTGCCAGATTTGCGTCCGATGAACTCGTCCAGGAACTGCAACGGCCCAGGGCGGAAGAGGGCGATGAGCGCGATGATGTCCTCCAGGCGGGAGACGCCGAACTGCCTGCACAGGTTCTGCATGCCCGACGATTCCAGCTGGAAGACGGCGACGGTGTTGCCCTTGTTCAGCAACTCGTATGCCTTCTTGTCGTCATTGGGTATCTCGCTGCTGGTCATGCGGATGCCGCGGTTCTTGTAAATCAGGTCCAGTGCGTCCTGGATGATGGTCAGGTTGCGCAGCCCGAGGAAGTCCATTTTCAGCAGGCCAAGCGCTTCGGAGGGGACGGCAGGGAACTGCGTGGTCGGTTCATCGTTAGCGCCTTTGGCGATGGGGCAGACATTCGAGACACGTGTGTCGCAGATGATGACGCCCGCTGCATGCATGGACATATTGCGGTTCAGCCCCTCTAGAATCTCCGAATAGTGCCAGACTTCCTGCGCCCAAGGTTCATTGGCAAGCAAATCCCTCAGTTCTTGTGAACTCTCTTTCGCCTTCGCCAGCGTCATCTTGGGGTCGGCTTCAATCAGCTTGCAGATTCGGGTGCCTTCTGCGAAGGAGCGTCCAAGGGCGCGCGCGACATCTTTGACCACCGCCTTCGCCTTCAGGGTACCGAAGGTGCCAATCTGCACCACGTTGCCCTCACCATAGCGCTGGTGGACGTATTCGATGACCCTGTGGCGACGGCGTTCGCACAAGTCAATGTCGAAGTCGGGCGGGCTGACGCGCTCGGGGTTCAGGAAGCGTTCGAAGAGGAGGTTGTAGCGGATGGGGTCGATGTCCGTGATGTGGATAAGGTAGGCGACGAGCGAACCAGCGCCCGAACCGCGGCCAGGCCCCAATGGCACGCCATCATTGCGGGCGAAATGCAGGAAGTCCCACACCACCAGATAGTAGGAGGTGAAACCTGTCTGCTTGATGATGCCCAACTCGTAGTACATGCGATCGACCTTGACCTGCTGTTCGGGGGTGAACTCCTTGGCGTCGATGTCGATATCGTAGCGCTCCTTCATGCCCTCGCGGCAAAGGCCGAGCAGGTAATCCTCACGCGTGCCCTTGTAGCCGTCGGGCAGCGGGAACGCAGGGTAGTGGTTTGCCTTGTCCTCCGAGACGGTCGGGACGTGGACATTGCAGCAGCGCTCCGCGATTTTCAGGGTGTTCTCAAGGGCGTCGGGGGTGTCCTTGAAGAGTGCCTCCATCTCCTCGGGGCTCTTGAAGTAGTATTCGGGGCCGCCAGGGAACTTGAAGCGCTTTTCGTCCTGCATGGTAGTCTGCGTGCCGATGCAGAGGAAGACCTCGTGCGCCTCGGCGTGCTCGCGCTTCAGGTAGTGGGAGTCGTTGGTGGCGACCAGCGGAATGTTGTGCTTGCGAGCCAGCGCGATGATTTTAGGGTTGACCTTTTTGTCCTCTTCGAGACCGTGGTCCTGTATCTCCAGGAAGAAGTTGTTCTCGCCGAAGATGTCGCGCAGCTCCAGGGCCGCCTTCTCGGCGGCCTCGTCCTGGTCCTCCAGGAAAAGGGAGGCGACTTCACCACCCAGGCAGGCGGACAGGCAAATCACGCCCTTGCTGTACTTGCGCAGCAGCTCCTTGTCAACTCGCGGATGGTAGTAGTAGCCGTAGATCCACGCCTCTTCGTTGAGGTGGCACATGTTGATGTACCCCTCGTAGGTCTCCGCCAGGCACACCAGATGGTAGCCCTGGTAGTGGGGAATCTGGTTGTTCTTCTCCGTGTATTTGCCTGGTGCGACGTAGAACTCGCACCCATAGACAGGCTTCAGCCCCTCCTTCTGCATCACGGTGTTGAACTCGTAGCACGCGCTCATCGTGCCGTGGTCGGTCACCGCGCAGTACGGCATCCCGAACTCCTTGCACATCTTCGCGATGGCACTGCATTTTTCCGTGCCGTCAAGCAGGCTATAGTCCGTGTGAACGTGTAGGTGGATGAAGGGGGTGGTCATAGTAGTTAGGATAGGAAGGGCTTTGTAGGCTGGTGGACGGCGCAGACAACAGTACAAGGACAACCCCATTCACGCCTGTTGGTGGGCAAATCGGGGGGCTGCGCACGCCTGAGGTGTGCGCGCTCTAAAGGAGCGCGCACTCAGGACGACGTTGGCACGCCAGTGGTTGAGGATATCTTAATGCTTTGAATGCCAGAGGATTATACGCCACTTACCAAGAAGGAAGTGCAGTGCCCAGAACAGGCCACAGAGTACTTTTTGCGCAGCGCCCCATGCGTGCGGCCCGTCGTCCTGACAGCGCGCTCCTTCAGAGCGCGC
>JAFTAC010000367.1 GCA_017458805.1 Victivallales bacterium
GAGGTTGACCCCTACCATCCTGGCGTCATGCTCAACTACGGCTTGGACGGCATTCGACGCTTCTACAAAGGCGGCGATATTCTCGCACCAGACTGCTACCCGATGTACTTTGAAGACGGTTCCACTGGGAAAGCCAGGACAGTCTCCTCTGAATGGGCCCGAACCGCCTCCAGCCTCCGTCCCTCGTGGCTCGTGCCCCAGATGGCCCTGTGGCCTTATATCAGCACTGACGGCAAACTGCGCGGCGTCGCCCCCGACTACCGTGACCAGCGGATGCAGTTCCTTCAGGCTTCAATTCACAATTGCAAAGGCTTCCTCATGTACACATTCTATACAGGACAGGTCTATTCCGATTTGATAATCGGCCATGTGGAACTGGGGCGCACACTGCAAATGCTCAAGGACTATTTGCTGGAAAACACACTGCACGAGGCGGTTGCAGTCAAGCCCGAAATGGCTGGCGTGATAGTCGGTCTCAAGCAATTCAACGGCCAGTACTGTCTCATTGCAGTTAATACAGACCAGGAGCCGCGAACCGTTGATTTTCACCTGTCGCCCATCAAGGATGCTACCCTCTACGAAGCTGGCGGCAACGGTGTTTTTTCCGTGAAAAACGGTCGTTTTCAGGATACGCTTGCGGCCAAGGAATCCAAGTTCTACCTCACCGACAAAGCTCTGGCGGCGCAGGTTCCAAGTGTTGAAGACGTGGAGCGACGTGTCGCCAAACTCAAGAAATCGCGGCTCAAGGAGGGCAACCTCATCGGAACGGGAGAGTTGTACGAAGCCGATTACCGCAACTTCTTCAAAGGCAAAATTCCGCCTGGTGTCACCATCATCAAAGCCTCGTCCGAGTCCATTAATTATACCACACGGAATACGGGAACGCTGTATTATCTGCTGGACGGACTGACCGAGCCGACATGGCCGGATTTTGCGTGGACCCCGATGGCGAACGACAAGACCCCGTGGCTGGAGTTCACCCTGCCCGCAGAGAAGAAGATGAACTGCCTGAAGCTCTATTCGCCTGGTGCAACGTTGTCCACGGGGCGCGTGATGGTTAATGGCAAGGTGTTTCCATTTGATGGCGTCGGCAGAAAATCGATTGAAGTCAAACTTGATGGCTCTCTTTCCAAGAGTTTCAAGATTGAGTTCGACCGCAATGGAGCCAAGGCTGAAGACGGTCCCTTTTCTAATCGTTTTTTGACTGAAGTCGAACTATTCTGATAAGAATAGTCACGTCATGAAAAGAAAAAAGCTGAAATATGAGCGAGTTACAATGAACGACAGAGAACAGCGGGCGGCGGCAAAGATTTTTGCAGCGGAATGGGGTGGACGCGGGGATGAGAAGAGCGACACGCAGCAGTTCTGGATGTCGCTGCTGTCACGCATCTTCGGTGTCGAGGCACCAGAGAGCTTCATCGAGTTCGAGAAGAGCGTGAAGGTGGATGGAAGCACGAAGTTCATCGACGCCTACATCCCCTCCACCAAGGTGCTTATCGAGCAGAAGAGCGCAGACGTGAAGCTCGACAAGGCCTACACGCAGTCAGGCGGCGCGGAACTTACCCCCTACCAGCAGGCGAAACGCTACGACGACAACCTGCCGCGCGACGACCGCGCACGCTACATCGTCGTCTCGAACTTCGCCTCGTTCCTCGTCTTCGACATGAACCGCCCAGGGCAGCCGCCCGAGGAAATCATCCTTGCCGAACTCCCGCGCGAATGCCACCGCCTGCGCTTCCTGGCGGACGACTCCCAGGCGCGCATCAGGAAGGAGCTGGAGCTCTCCATAGAGGCGGGCGACATCGTGCGCGACATCTACGACCTCCTGCTCCCGAAGTACCTGCACCCCGAGGCGCCCGAGACGCTGAAGTCGCTCAACAAGCTCTGCGTGCGCCTTGTCTTCTGCCTCTACGCGGAGGACGCGGGGCTCTTCGGCTCGCGCTCCCAGTTCCACGACTACCTGAATCGCTTCGAGCCGCGTGACGTCCGCCGCGCCCTCATCGACCTCTTCAAGATACTCGACACGCCCTCCGACAAGCGCGACCCTTATCTTGACCCCGAGCTGGCCGCCTTCCCCTACGTCAATGGCGGGCTTTTCGCCGATGAAAACGTCGAAATCCCCCCGTTCGACGACGAGCTGAAGGCAATTCTGCTGACCCGCGCCAGCGACGGCTTCGACTGGTCCGCCATCAGCCCGACCATCTTCGGGGCCGTCTTCGAGTCCACTTTGAACCCCGAGACGCGCCGCACGGGCGGAATGCATTACACCTCCATCCAGAACATCCACAAGGTCATTGACCCGCTTTTCCTGGACTCGCTCAAGGCGGAGCTTGCCGCCATCAAGTCGGAGGGCGTCGCCTCCACCCGCGCAAAAAGCCTGCTGGCGTTCCGCAAAAAGCTCGCCTCGCTGACCTTCCTCGACCCCGCATGCGGCTCGGGCAACTTCCTCACGGAGACCTACCTCTCGCTGCGCCGCCTGGAGAACGAGGCCATCGAGGCCGCAGCCAACGGGCAGCTTCTGCTGGACCTTGGCAACGACCTCATCCAGGTCTCCATCTCACAGTTCCACGGCATCGAAATCAACGACTTCGCCGTCGCCGTCGCCAAGACCGCCCTCTGGATTGCGGAATCGCAGATGTTCATGGAAACCGAGACCATCCTCCACTCGACAATGGAGTTCCTACCCCTGAAGTCCTATTCGGGCATCGTCGAGGGGAACGCCCTTACAGTCGATTGGGGAGATGTTAGGGGAGAGGGGCTAGGGATTAGTGAAAATTCACACGCAATCAACTCTCCACTGACCACTAACCACTATTCATACATTATGGGCAATCCCCCATTCATCGGCTATTCTTTGCAAAGCAAGGAACAGAAGGAGGAAATGCTCTCCATCTATGTTGACGAGAAGGGGAAACCCTACAAGACGGCTGGCAAGATCGATTACGTGGCTGGCTGGTACTTCAAGGCCGCGCAGATGATGGCTGGCACGGACACACGTGTGGCATTCGTCTCCACCAACTCCATTACGCAGGGTGAGCAGGTCGCGGGCGTGTGGAGCCCACTTATTGAACGCTTTGGCCTCGAAATCGACTTCGCCTATCGCACCTTCAAGTGGCAGAACGAATCCAAGGGCTGCGCCGCCGTACACTGCGTGATTGTGGGATTCCACGCAATGGGCTGTACAAACGACGGGGGGCTGCGCCCCCCGAACCCCCTGCTACCACCCACACCCCCGAACCCCCTGCTACCGCCCATACCCCCGAACCCCCTGCTACCGCCCACACCCCCGAACCCCCTGCTACCGCCCACAC
>JAFTAC010000368.1 GCA_017458805.1 Victivallales bacterium
CAATGGACATCGTGCCGCAGCCGTCGCTCGTGTATTTCAGCTCCATCTTGCGGATATTGCCGTCGGGGTCCTTGATTTCGAAGTAGTGGTCGATGGTGTTGAGGGAGACCGCCTCGGTGCCGTCGGCGAACTTCTTGTAAAAGAGTCCCTGGTGGCCTTTGATGGTGGAGGTGTCAGCCGTAAGAGGGGCCTCCAACGGGATGCGCTTGCCATCTTTGAACTCATAAAAGGTGTCGCCAGCAACCTTGCCATAAATGCGCCAGTCCGCCGTGCGGTAGAGCTTGCCGCTGGATGGATTTGGGCGTTCGTCGGGCGTGAAGAAGGCGACGGTCTCCTTGGTCTTCGGGTTGAAGCCGACAATCTGGCCGTTGGTGCTTCCGATGCCGATATAGACCCAGCCGTCTGCACCGACTTCGAGAGAGCGGGGGTACTGGCGCCAGTTCTCCTTGTTGAGGAAGCCATAGTCGGAGAACTCCTTGGTGGCGGGATTGTAGCTGACAAGACCGCTGTTGGGGTAGGTGGCGGACCAGATCACCCCATCGGGTCCTTCGGTCATCATCATCGCCATCTGAGGGGCCGACGCATGGCAAGCCGTAAACTCGCCCAGGTCGGGGTCGTACTCCACAAAGTGCTTGCCGAAATGCGTGTAGTATTTGTTGTTTTTGCTTAGGATGGAGGCGAAGGGGGAGTCGCCCTGCTGGTTGAAGGGCATGGGCACCTCCTTGCTTTCGCCAGTGGTGACATCGACGGCAAGCAGCTCATAGCCGCCGCGATGGTCCATCGGGAGGACAAGCAGCTGCTTGGTGCCGTTCGCGAGGGTGCATGCCACAATGCCGCGGGCATGGCTCAAGGGGGCTGCTACGCCGTGGTCAATGACGCCAAAAGCGTCCTCCACGGATGCGGCGGCAACATTCAGACCCAACGCCAGACAGGTCGTGAGACCGATGGTTGAAATCTTGGACATCAGTGTGAATCTCCTTATTAGATTGGGGGTTAGCAGCCGATGGAGAACTTTCTCATGTTGACGAGGCTGGTGGTGATGCCCTGCTTGGGGTCGCCGATACTGGACTCGTATTCGAGGGTCAGCCAGCCCTTGTAGCCTGCATCCGCCAGGATGCGGAAGCAGTTTTCAAAGTCGATGACACCTTCGCCGACGGGCACCGCCACATGCGTGTTGTTGATGAGCTGGTAGTCCTTCACATGGACCATGGCGGTGTATTCGGCAAGTGCGAAAACGCCGTCTTCAGGGAGTTCGCCACCAGGGAACCAGAAATTGCCGATGTCGCTGTTGGCACGAAGCCAAGGGGAGTTCACCTTGTTGATGTAGAATAGCTGCTCCTTGGAGTTCTTACAGAGTGCGCCGTGGTCCTCCAGGGCCATGACGACCTGGTTCTTCTCGGCGGTCTCCACGCAAGCGGCGAGGGCGTCAGCGATTTTGCCGCTGTACTCGTCCCAGTTCAAACCATAGCCTCCGCCGAAGACGCGAAGAACCTTGCAGCCGAAAGACGCTGCCTCGTCCAGTGCGGTGCGCACCTTGTCGATTTCTGCAGTCAGTTTTTCGGCACCTTCTGCCGCCGCATTTCCGAAATTGTTGCCGCAGATGTAGTTGGCGATTTCGATGCCTTCACCATCGGCGATGGCCTTTGCTTCGGCGAACTCCGCCTTCTTGTCCTCGCCCCAATAGTAGCCGAGGTCGATGCCGTCAAAGCCGATGCCAGCAGCCTTTTTCATGATTTTCGCAACAGTGCGCTCCTTTTCAGGAACCAGTTGATGTGCGCCATAGACAGAGATACCAATTTTCATAGTGTTTTTCCTTCTTTTATGGGTAAAATCGCGGCACGAATGCGCCGCGCACAGGACAAACTAGGTTGGATTTTCCACGTATGGGAGGACGCTGACGTCGCCCCGTGGAATGTAGATGGTGGTGGCTGCGCCTGGTTCCGCATCGCCCTTTGGGTTCAGCTCCAGGAAAGCAAGCTCCACGGACCCGGTGTTTGTTTTGGCGGCATGGTTGGCCACCTCGCCCTGGTAGGCGGTGGTGGTCAGCGTGACCGCCAGCTCATTCGGTGCATCGCCTGCAACCGCCTTGTTCAGCGAGATGGCCTCAGGGCGGATGGAGAGGGTGACAGGCGAACCAGCCTCGATTCCAGCAGGAACTTTGCTGGAGTGGAGGGTCCCCGCCTTCGTCTCAATCACGGCCTCCACCGCGTCTTTGGAAACGAGCTTCCCCTGAATGAAGTTGGTCTCGCCAATGAAACTGGCCACAAAGGCGTTCACGGGATTGCGGTAGATTTCGCGAGGCGGGCCCACCTGGACAATCTGCCCGTCCTTCAGGACAGCAACACGATCCGCCATGCTGAGTGCTTCCTGGCGATCGTGCGTGACGTAGATGCCCGTAAGTTTGTTGTCCTTGCAGAGGTTGCGGATTTCGAGGCGCATGTCGCGGCGCAGCTTGGCATCCAGATTGGCAAGAGGCTCATCCAGAAGCAGGCATCCAGGGTGGACGACAAGTGTGCGCGCCAGGGCGACACGCTGCTGCTGACCGCCTGAAAGCTCGTTTGGCTTGCGGTCAGCCAGTTGGGAAATCTGGACGCTTGCCATTGCGGCGTCCACCTTCTGCTTGATTTCATCAGTGGGGAGATGCTTCATCTCCAGTCCGAATGAGATGTTCTGGCGGACAGTCATCTGTGGCCAGAGAGCATAGCCCTGGAAGACCATGGCGGTGTCGCGCTTGTTCGGAGGCAGGGAGGCCACGTCTTTGCCGTCCAGCAGGATTTTCCCCGACGTGGGGATTTCGAAGCCGCCCAGGCAACGCAGAAGAGTGGTCTTTCCGCAGCCAGATGGACCAAGAAGAAAGAAGAGTTCGCCGTCCTGGATGGTCAAGTCAATGTCAGAAAGTGCCTTGACATCACCAAAATATTTGCAGAGTTTTTGAATTCCGATTTCCATAATGCGATGAATGTTGTATATTATAGATTGTGTACAAAACAAAACTATATCCCCAAAAAGGAATATGGCAAGTCAAAAAGCAAATAATAGGTGACAGTTCGATGGATTTTCTGAAACTCGAAGGGCGGAACATCGTCGTGATGGGGGTTGCCAACAGGCGCAGCGTCGCCTGGGCGGTCTCGCAAGTGCTGGCCGAGGCTGGCGCCAACATCATCTACGTGTTCAAGGACGAGGGCCTGCTGGAGAAAAACCGCAAGCTCATCGGCGAAGCCGCGCCAGCCGTGGTCTGCAACGTGGAAAGCGACGACGACGTGGCTGCGCTTGCTGGGCGCATTTCTGCGTATGTTCCTGTGGTACATGGGCTGGTCCACTCCATCGCCTTCGCCAACTTCAGCGAAGGGCTCAAGCCGTTCCACGCGACCTTGAAGCGGGATTTTCTGCAGGCGGTCGATATCTCCTGCTTCTCGCTCCTGAACGTGTGCAACAGCCTGAAGGGGCTTTTTGCGGAGGATGCCTCCATCGTCACTATGAGCATCTCCACCACGCGCATGGCTTCGGAGAACTATGGCTACATGGGGCCCATCAAGGCGGCACTTGATTCAAGTATCGCATTCCTGGCGAAGTCCCTGAGCCAGGAGGTCTCCCCGAACATTCGCGTCAATGCAGTGGGTGCGGGCCTGCTCAAGACCTCCGCATCGGCTGGCATCCCTGGCTATATCGACGCCTACCTCTTCGCCGAGCAGGTCATTCCACGACGACGAGCACTGGAGACGGACGAGCCTGCGCAGGTGCTCGCCTTCCTGCTGAGCCCGCGCTCCAGCGGCATCAACGCACAGACCATTGTCGTTGATGCAGGCATGTCCATCAACTACTTCGACAGAGGCATCGTCCGCAAGGCAACTGCCCCAACAAACTCTTGAGGCTCTTGAAAAGACAAAATCAACCCAAAATGAAAAAGGACATCATAATGGACAAAGAAACACTGCTGAAAATGCAAAACGACTACGTGCTCTGCACCTACAATCGTGACACAATGATGGTGAAGGGCGAGGGCTCCTACTTGTGGGACATCGACGGAGTCCGCTACCTGGACTTCACGACAGGCATTGGCGTCTGCAATCTGGGTCATTGCTATCCACGGGTGACGAAGGCGTTGCAGGAGCAGGCGGCGAAGCTGCTCCACGTCTCCAACCTCTTCTACAACGAAAACCAGCCTCAACTGGCGGCGCAGATTGCAAAGCACAGCTTCGGCGGCAAGGTTTTCTTCGCCAACAGCGGAGCGGAGGCAAACGAGGGCATCATCAAGTTTGCGCGCAAGTGGGGCAACGCCCACGGCGGTCGCAACGAAATCATCGCGATGGACAACTCCTTCCACGGGCGCACGCTCGCCACGCTGGCCGCCACAGGGCGCTCCAAATATCGCGTTGGCTTCCAGCCAGACGTGCAGGGGTTCGTCTTCGCAACCTTCAATGACCTTGAATCCGTCAAGAAGCTCATCGGCCCGAAAACCTGTGCCGTTATGTGCGAGCCCGTGCAGGGCGAAGGTGGCATCATCCCCGCAACCAAGGAGTTTCTGACGGGGCTTCGCGCCCTCTGCGACGAGGCAGGCATCCTACTGCTCTTCGACGAAGTGCAGTGTGGTATGGGACGCACGGGCAAGCCCTTCGCACACCAGTACTATGGAATCGAGCCCGACGCCATGAGCATGGCGAAGGCCCTTGGCAACGGCGTCCCGCTGGCCGCGTTCGAGGTCCAGCAGAAGTATGCTGACGTGTTGCAGCCTGGCATGCACGCCAGCACCTTCGGCGGAACCCCCATCGCATGTGCGGCGGGTATCGCGGTCTTCGAGGCATTCGACCAGGATTGCGTCCTTGACAATGCCGTCAAGATGGGAGCCTACCTGCGCGACAAGCTGAACGCCCTGAAGCAGAGCTATCCTGTCATCAAAGAGGTGCGCGGGCTCGGCTGCATGATTGGCGTCGATGTCGGCGATCAGGTGAAAAAGGTCTTTGCGGCTTGCCGTGCGCTGAACTTCCTGGTGCTAACGGCTGGTGAAACCACTATCCGCCTCATGCCTGCCCTCACCATCACGAAGGAAATCGCCGATGAGGCACTAGCCCTCTTTGAGAAGGCACTGAAGACGCTGTGATCATTCTTTCCAAATCATAGGAAATCCGTATCATGACTGAACTGAGCAGAGAGGAGCGTGAGCGCCAGATACGTGAGCTGCATGTCCGCCACAGCGGATTGTTTGCGCTGAGCGCCATCGCACGTCATCACAGCCTGCCACTGGACATGCAGCAACTGATGCACGACCACGCCGTTGGCGAAAATGAGCTGACCACGCGTGAACTCATAAGCATCGCAGGGAAGCACTCCCTCAAGGCGAAAAGCATCTCTCTGAAATGGAACAAGTTCGAGAAGGTGGCTAGCGTATTCCCCTGCATACTGGAGAAGAAGAACGGCCACTATGCCATCCTCTGCGGGCTACGCAAAGTGCAGCCCAAGGAGGGCGAAGAACCTGCCGATGTCAAGGAGTTCGAGGCCGCCCTGGTCGATACGGAGAAGCAGCTGGAAAATCCCACCGAAAACTTCAGTTTCATCACACGTGAGCAGTATAGTGAGCTTTTCACGGGCAAGGCCATCCTCATCAAGCGCATCTATGCGCTGACAGACGAAGACCAGCCCTTCGGCCTCCGATGGTTCTTGCCCGACTTTCTACGACTGAAGGGCGTCTTCTTCCAGATTGCGCTGGCGGTGCTGCTGCTGACACTTATTGCCCTCGCCACGCCGCTCTTCTTCCAGAACGTCGTGGATAAGGTGCTGGTGCATGAGAGTTTCTCAACGCTGAACGTCCTTGGCGCAGGCATCATCATCGCCATTTTGTTCAATGCGATATTGGAGTACCTGAAGGGGCATCTGCTGCTCTTCGCCACCAACAAAATCGACATCTCCACCGCCGTGAAGACCTTCGCGCACCTCGTCCATCTGCCCATTGACTTCTTCGAGCAGGTGCCTTCGGGCGTCATCCTCAAGCACATCCAGCAGACTGAAAAGATTCGCGGCTTCCTCTCTGGCAACCTCTTCTTCACCTTCCTGGATTTGTGTTCGCTCATCATCTTCATCCCGTTTCTGCTGATGTACAGCGTCAAGCTGACCATCGTGGTGCTGGCGTTCACGCTACTGATGGCACTGGTCATCGCCGCGCTCATCAAGCCCTTCCAGAAGCGGCTGGACGCCCTCTACCAAGCGGAAGGCAAGCGCCAGAGCCGTCTCGTTGAGACCATCCACGGAATCCGCACCGTCAAGTCTCTGGCTCTGGAGCCAGTCGAGGAGAAGAACTGGGGGAATCGCAGCGCGGCGGCTATTCGCGCCTACTTTTCCGTGGGACGCATCTCCCTCACGGCACGCAGCATCAGCCAGGCTCTGGAAATGCTCATGACCATCTCCATCATCTGGCTGGGGGCACTCATGGTCTTCAAGGGAGACATCTCCATCGGCGCACTCATCGCATTCCAGATGCTGGCTGGCCGCGTGACGGGGCCGCTTGTCAAAACGGTCGGCCTCATCCATGAGTACCAGCAGGTTGCGCTGTCGGTCAAGATGCTGGGCGTGGTGATGAACACGAAGTGCGAGCCCAACATGGGACGCGTGAGGCATCCGCTCAAGGGGCGCATCACCTTCGAAAACGTCTCCTTCCGCTACCGCCCCGACCTCCCGATGGTCATCAAGAACTTCTCGCTGGACATGCCCGCAGGTGCTTCTCTTGGCATCGTGGGGCGTTCAGGCTCTGGCAAAACCACCCTTACCAAGCTATTGCAAGGGCTTTATCCACCTTTTGCGGGGCTGGTGAAAATCGATGGCGTCGATATCCGCGAGTTCGAGAAATCGCATCTACGCTCCAGCATCGGCGTTGTCCTGCAGGAGAACTACTTCTTCAATGGAACCGTCCGCGAAAACATCAGCCTGACGAAGCCCAGCGCCACGGGCGAGGAGGTACTGCGGGCCGCAAGCCTGGCTGGTGCGCACGAGTTCGTGCAGAAG
>JAFTAC010000369.1 GCA_017458805.1 Victivallales bacterium
ACCATTGAGGTGACATTCGAAATCAGCAATCCCGTTGATTTCGAGAGTCTTGCCATTCTCGAGAACATCCCTGACGATTGGCGTTGGTACATAAAGTACAAGAAGCCTGATGGCTCTGACGGCACGTTCGGCTCTTCTGGAGCCGTCATCTTCGATGTGGCAAAAACAACCGAAGGAGTTGCTTGGACTATCTCAGACACCACGGGGGAAACCACTAAACTTATTGCACAAACAATAGGCGTTTCGCAGACCATCACTTTCTTCATCACTCCAGAGTTGGATGCCGACTTGACGGATGAAATTCTGCTGAATTCCAGCGATGCAGTAGGCAATATCGGCAACTCCTATATAGATGTTATTCCCGCAGACTCTACGCTTCAGAGAGTGACTCCGCATTGGGCTGACACGAACAAGGACCTGCTGTTATCGCAAGAGGAGATTCTTCAGGGCAGGCAAGACCTAATTGCCATCATCCTGAACGGCGGTAAATATGTCTGGGATGGCGAAAGGTTCATCCCATATCCGCCAATCGAGGCGACACGCGCAGGAGAATATGAGGAGGAGTTTGAGATTACGCGTCAGCTTTCCTCCATGGAATTTGACTTGGGAAGCCAGCTGAGCGTGACGCTTGACCTGTCTGCGCTTGCATTGTCCAAAATCGTCACAGTGGAGGAGATGTTGCCGAAAGGCTGGAAGGTCGTGGACAACGGCGGCGGAAAAGTCGCAAAGGATGGCTCTTTCATCCTCTTCGACTTTGATCTGATGGATGCCAAGCCCGAAAGCGTCACCTACGTTCTTCAAGCCCCAACTCTTTATGCAGAGCAGGAATACAGGATTTCCTCAACATTCTGCAAGGGAATCGACAGCGGTTACAATATGGATGTGCGGATTCCCGACAGCATACTGCGGTGGTCGAATCCAAAGCCTGCGCTGACGGTCCACACATCTAGCCAGTTGGCGCAATGGCGCGTCAATGACGGCGAATGGCTGGAAAGTGGAGCACGTCTGTCCGTCGCGGCTGAATCCTCCGTGAACATCCAACTGAGACTTCCCGATGGTAATGTCATCTTTGACACATGGCTGCCGCTCGACGATGCCACCACCCTTGCATCACCGAAGGCCGAGTCTCTTGCCATGACCATGCCGAATCACGATGTGGTCCTGAAGGCGCGGCTCAGCTCCCCAAGAGAACTCGTCGTGTCGCCTGGCTGGAACTTCCTGTGCAAGACTGTCGAGATGTCGGATGCCGAATGGTTCAATGCACAGACTGTCTGCTTCATTGACCAAGGGATATACAAGAAAACAGCGTTCCAGAATCTTCCGCTGGGCACTGCATTCTGGCTCTTCTCCCGCGTGGGAGTGAACGTCACGCTTCGTCCAGAGGCCGTGCGGTCTCCGTCCAACTACCGTCCGGCCAGACTCCAGAATGGCTGGCAGGAAATCGGCTCTCCTGACGCGCGACTAAGATGTTTCGTCAAGCCTGACGATGCCGACAGCATCCTCTGCTGGAAAAACGGCAGATGGGTTCTCTTCGATTCCCAAAACGGCACCATCCCGCTCTCCGCAGAGCGAGGCTACTTCCTGCATAAATGAGCAGACTTCATTAGCTTATAATTGGACGTGAGGCGTGAAAGCACAGTTTTCTCACGTCTCACGTTTATGCAATTTCCTTTCGGTTCACAACAGATCCTGAAGTGAAATGTCCTGGTTGACTATGCCTCTGCCACCATTGCCAGCAAGGCCGAAAGTTGTGACCATGACTAGTTGAACTGTCTTGTGAGGAGGGCAGGCGGAGCGTATGGCTTGAATGCGATTGCGAATCCTAAGTTCCTCTTCTGCGCTTATAGTGTAACTGCCCTCGGAGAATTTAACTTCGCAAACTGAAATTGTGTTGTCTCTGCGGACGATAAGAAGGTCTATCTGCGCATTCGTCTTTCCATCGTTATTCACTCTGAATGCATACTCCTCAGAAAGGATGCCTTGAATGCCGAGTTTTTTCTTCAATTGCTCGATGTGATGCAGGACGAGCAGCTCAAATGTCAGGCCAGCCCAGACGTAAAAGCTTGAGGTGCCCTGAATTGACTGCCAATAATTCGAGCCTTTGACTTGTGAATCCTTGAGAAAGTGCAAGTAGAAAAGAGTGAAAAAGTCAACCAACTGGTAAATTGTCGTCCGTCTTTTGGTCGCGAAAGTCGAATAATGCTTAATGAATCCGCAGTGCTCGAGATTCTCAAGGATTTTGCTGAAAGCACCGCCAGAGGAGGTTTTGACAGCTGACTGGAGTTCCTTTCTTGACATGCCGTCGCGCCTTCTGCCCAACTCAAGGACGACATTGATGTAATCCTGTGAATTCTGGAATAGTGCAGCATAAAGGTTATTGAATTCGTAGTGTAGTTCCCCGTTATCCTTGAAAAGCAAGGCGTCAATGTTTTGTGAAAGACTGAGCGAAGAATCAAGCAAATTCAGATAATAGGGAATCCCTCCGAAGACCATGTAGCAAACCGCCAGTTCATACAAAGAAAGGTTTATGCTGCGGCTGTGCAGAAAACTTTTCGTTTCTGACAATGTGAAAGGATGAAGGAACAATTGCCTAGTCAGACGGTTGTGAAGACCGCCATGGTTCATTATGAGTTTGTTCATCATCCAGGATGTCGCAGAACCGCAAACCACGAGAAGAATATCGTGACGCGCGGATGCCCATCCATTCCAGAAACCCTCCAAGGCCGTGACGAAGTTGGATTTTGGAGTGTCCATCCATGGAAGTTCATCCAAGAACACGATTTTACGTTTGCGCCTTGATTTTGACAAAAAAACTATAAGGCTTTCAAAGGCATCCTGCCAGTTCTTGAACGAGGAGGAAACTTCCGCACCACAACGTCTCAGTGACACCCTGAAATTCTCCAATTGCTGTGAAGTGTCACTGTGTGCAAGACCAGATACGGAGAAAAGGATTTTACCCTCAAAGAACTCGCGCACAAGAAAGGTCTTGCCAACGCGCCTTCGACCGCAAATGGCCACGAACTCTGAGAACTTGGAAGCATACAGGCTCTCCAGAGCCGTCAATTCCTTTTCTCTGCCAATAATATTGCTTCGCATTTGACAATACCCCAATGTTTTTTGCATTATTCCTCAGCGAATGATGACCATTGAAGCGCCTTGCCGTTTCGCTTCGCTCCACGGTACGGCGCGGCGAATCTTCAAGGGTGCTCGACACGTGGGTTTCGCTCGTGCCTTTGGCACTTCGCTTGCCCCCGCCTGTGTTCTTCTGCGGCTTCGCCGCTTGTCTGTAGGTGTCGAAGACTTGCAGAGGCAGTAACGCTACTTGTTGCACAGTTGTAGTCGAATATCACTCGCTGAGGGACAACTTACTTTATCAACGTCATTACAATAGCCCGAAAATGCAGGTCGTCAAGTATA
>JAFTAC010000370.1 GCA_017458805.1 Victivallales bacterium
CGACTTTCTCATGCGACATAAGGCCAACGCGATGGACGTGTGGGGGTTCTCGTGGAAGACGAACCAGTTCAGAGGCTTCGGCAAGTGCTGGCGTTCCCTGAACGCCTACGCGCGCGCCCGTGGCGTGCGGCTGATGTACGGCGGTTTTGGCCTCTCGAAACACGACCCAGGCCGTGAGCGCATCCTTGCCGAGGCCGACAGATTGACAAGTGGCCTTGGAATCGCCGTGAAGCAGACCTATCCTTGCAGCAAGTTGGATCCCAGGCAGAAGCCAGGCGTCTATTGCGGGACCTGCCGCTCCAATCAGGCGTTGCGCGCCCAGAAAGTCAAGGACCTCGCAGCCTTTGTGAAAGCTGTCGAGCCTGGTATGCTGTACATCCATCACGAGGATTTGAACACTATCAAGGAGACGCAGGAGCTGTTTTGGAACTGCCGTTGCGCAGACTGCCGCAAAAAATGGCCTGACGACACCGTGGAGGCTTTTCACGGTGGCGCGGGGGCCATCGCGGACACACTGAATCTCTACACGGAGGCATTGGAGTCGCTTCCTCCAAGCGCATCGGGCTATATCGCCTTGTGCGACTGCCTTATCGCCCCCGCATCGCCTGGCTATGGCGACTGGACGGAAAGCGACGAGGACTGGAACCGCATCAAGACGCTTTGGCTGAACGTCGCCCGCCAACTGAAGCATCCAGAGAAGTTTGTCTTCTGCCTGCGTGAACAATTCAGAAATGAATCCAACGGCTCGTTCCGCGTGCAGGAGCTTTTGGAAGCCTTCAAACGCGAAGGCTTGCCTTGCGGCATAAAGAACGCCGTGGTCGGCGGGGCGGACATGTACTACAACGACGCGCCCTTCACCGCCGTCCCTGAAATGTATGAGGCATGTGCATTCGTGCAATGCCTCTTCGGCTTCAGCGGTTATCTCTTCCAGCATCCATTGCAGGCGTTCATGTCAGAATGCATGTGGAACACGACGCCGCGCGAGGGCGGCTGCATCCGCCCCCTGCCAAAGACGAGCAGGGAGTGCAACGAGATGCTGAAGCGATATGCGTATCCGGGCAACGGCTTCATACCCGAGGAATACGCGGCACCTGACGGCTGGCTCGCCAGGGCCTGCGCCGCATTGTACGGCAGGAAGGCAGGGCGCTGGATGCACCAATACCAGCTGCTAAGAAGCCCAAACGGCCTCTTCCCGCTGAGCATCCTCTACTATGAGACGACGATGCGGCGGAAGATATTCCGAATCATCGACAATCCCGTGACCGACTATGCAGCGGAAACAGCCTACTGGCTTGAGAAGCGCAGCATCACCAAGGACGGACTTGCCTTGATCCAAAAGGCAATCAGCAGCATCGAGAGAACAGGTGAAAAGCTCATGCCTGGCCTTTTCGACGAACTGATTCATCAACGCCAGTGCCTGAAACTTGGCATCGTCTTCGCGAACGTGGCGCGCTTTTGGTTTGCGAAGGACAAGGCGAACTGCGCAAAAGCGCTTCGCATCTATGAAAAACAAGCATTGGCCTTTCCGCGAAACTTCATCGGTCCGAACCAAGGCGATGCAGAACTGTATCTGCAATATGCCGAGGAATTCCACCGTCGGCTAGACCAGCTATAAAATACCTAACACCTGATAGCGCAGGTCTCCAAAGAGGCTATTTACGGCAATTGAGTTGGTATAATTCAGTTGAATTGTCCTTGTCTAATCTTCCTCATAGGACCGTGTGCAGATTCGGGGTGTTTTTTCTGAAGTCGTTAGGAGTCACGCCGTAACGCTTGCGGAAACTTTTGATGAGGTAATTCTGGTCACAAAACCCGCATTCGTAGGAGATCTCTTTGAGCCCCTTAACGGTTTCCAGCAAAAGACCAGCCGCCTTCTGAACTCTCAACATGGAAAGGTATTCGCGAGAAGAGCAGCCCGTCATCAGACGAAACGAACGGGTAAAGCCCGAGACGGACATCCCTGCTTTGTGCGACAGATAATCAAGCGGATAATTCGACTCTGGCGCACGCTCCATCTCATTCAGGACCGCCAGTAGTCCCTGCTCAGCAATACCATTTACGTGGGGTACGCTTTTGAGCGGGTCTTTGCGGAGTATCGTCACCAGAATGTTCAAAAGGTAGAGTTTGGCGCAAATCTGATAGCCAGGTAGGCGCAAATTGAGTTCACGGTTCAGCTGCTTCAGCCATTCATTCAGATAGGAACGTTCATACGGTGCAAGACGCACCTTGGAAAGATCGGCACGGCGCTGTTCAAAAAACGTGTGCCATGCGGCAAGTTGGGAAAGCTGCTCCGACTCTTTTTTGAGAAAACTGTGCGATACAATCAGATTCTTGTACGATGCGTTTTTTCCACACATGAACGCATGACATTCTCCAGGCAAGATGACGAAGCAATCCCCCTGCATCACCGTACTGAACGATTCAATGCCATCAAGCGTCCGAAGCTGGTGGACAGCAGATCCCTGCTGAAAAATCACGATTTCATAATAATCATGCGTGTGAAGCGGAACATCGCAAACCATCTGCGTCGGCACGATAGACAAGGGGAATCCACCCTCGGAGAGCTTTCGGATCTTCTCTATTATCATTTGGTCACTTTTCTGTTCCATGATTTGGACACCCTCTTACGATAAGTTGTCAAGTATCGAAAAATAATATAACACGAAAAACGGAATTGTCTTTTA
>JAFTAC010000371.1 GCA_017458805.1 Victivallales bacterium
CATATCGCGCCACATCAGGCCTGCCAGCGTCTTCGACAAACTGGAGGAACGCTCTTGACTGGGCATCCACACGGTCGATTTGCTCTTTGGATACATGCGATTCGTCAATTACCATTGGTCTTCTCCGCTCCTACGCTGCATTGCCGCATTGAACTGCTCGCAGCTTTTGATTATGACAGCAAGGGCCAGGCCTATTGACGGACACTGAAACTGCACCTGGTTCATTTGAAAGAAAGCCGCCCTCTGACAAAGGATAGGATAGTCATCGAAGTTGAGAGGTTCGGGAATAATCCAGCGGCACTCATGCAGAAGCCTCTGGCGATAGAAAAGCCCCAGTCGGGCCTCTTCGCCAGTGAGAGCATTCAAAGGAAAGGGCATCGCGAGAATCTGGCAATGGGAGCAGAACCTTGCCAGCCGTTCCGCCGACAGAGGAAACAGATGCCATATCCCTGCGTTCAGGTTGCCATCGTATAGCTGCCGAAGGTAAAACTGTTGTTCTGGTGAATGCGATGATGTCGATGCCGACAGGTTGCTGGTCGTAGATTGGATGCTTGTTGTTTTTTCTGACATAGTGGAAATCTCCAGTTTGGGGCTTGTACAATGCCTGAAATACGACGGATACGACGGGTATTACGGGTATTCAGGATAAACTTTTTAGAAGACCATCATTCTGGCACTCCCTCTGAAGTGGCTCCGAAGGGAGGCAGGTTGTGTTGGACTACCAATTTGCACCTTTCAGTTTCAAGCCACGGTAGCCACGTACTTGACGTCCGTCCTTGTTTAATACAGTGTTCACAGTATCTTTGTTGTATTTGTCAAGAATGACCTTTGCAAACCTCTTGAAAAACACGGTTTCAGTGAAATACTCCAGTCTGCTTTGGTGTGCGACATGGCAATACAGGCGATAGGCTACCGCCGATGTGAAGTCCTCCGACGGGTCTTCCTCTATGAAGTTCCTGACGAACACCTCAATGGAATTGCAGCCTGCCTCCACTAGCCTGTCTCGGACCGCCACCTGCGCGGGCTCAAGTTTGATTATCCAGTTGTTCGCACGGACACGGGCCGCGCCTTCCAGAAGCCAGTTGAGGATGCCTGGGCCTTCCTCTCGCAGCAGCCTTTCCACAAGGGTTCTGTCCTGCTTTTCAACGGGTATGCTCTTCTCGAAGAGTATGGGCAGCAGCCGGTCTTTCCATTCCTGCCCATTGGAAGTGAAGTCAAGCCTGACCTCCTCATTGGAAGTCATTATCACCGTGTAGAATCCGACATGGTTCACTCGCTCATTGCTATATTTCTGACTGGCCTGGAACTCGTCGCCGCCGACCAGTTTCTTCGCCCATGCGCCGCCTTTGCCGCAGAGGGCGCGGCTTTCAGTCTCAGAGGCTGACAGCAATGTTGCATCACCAAGCCCAGACAGAGAGAAGTCCTTGCCCAGAAGGCTGAAATCCAGGTCAAATGCACGTTTCTTGCCAAGTATCCCGCTGATGATTTTGACAAGCATGGACTTGCCTGACGATCCTTCGCCTTTCAACAATAGAATCATACGTGTTCGATTCTCGGAGAACAGAGCGGCGCCAAGATACTCCTGAATTTTGTTCCTGTCGTTCTCGTCGGGGATTATCTCCCGAATCTTCTCATCGAACAGATCATGCTTTGCCGTCACGTCAAATGCAATCGTCAATGTGTGCATGATGTTGTACTCTGGCTTCATTTCGGTTTTGACGAAGCGTTTCTCGTTTGAATCCCACCGCAGGACGAGATCATTTGCGCATGGTATCACATCTGGGTTCATCTGCGGCATCGCTTCCTTGGTGACCTCTAGCGAAACCATCCGCAGAATGTCATTCAGCAAGGCGACTGTCAGTATCTGCTTTGCGTCTTTTGGAGCATCACTAGTGCTGGCAAGCTCAAGATAGAAATCGCGTACCATAGCGCACATTTCATTGTTGCTGCGCTCCTGCCAGTGTCCCTTGTCACAGAGGTACCAGCGTTGGTTTTTGCCCTTTCCCGCGTGGTAGAGCCTAGCGCGATTGCGTTCAAGAAATTCATCGGCCAGTGCCTCTATGACAGGACGGCACTTGGCCTTCCTGCGGCTAAAATACGGATTGACATCATTTGTTTGTTGCTTGATGTCTGATGCGAAATTTTCCATAATAATTTTACCTTCTTGTTTGTACCTCCGTTCCAGCCGTTCAAACGGCTGGAACGGA
>JAFTAC010000041.1 GCA_017458805.1 Victivallales bacterium
CCGCATCATGCAGACTCGGCAGCACTCTCTTCCTAATCGTCTTTTTGTCCTGCGTGCTGCGCTTAACAACGTACAAGCGGCGTTGAACCATCAAGACAAAACGGACCTATTGTCCTCCATCGCTTCCGTTCCTTCCATCCCCTCCCCCTCTTCTCCCCCTTCCCTGGACTACGGCCTGGAGATTGCCGAAGAGATGTTGCAGGAGATTGACAAGCGAAGCCGCAGTGTTCACGACTATGGCGAAACAGCCTTGCAGTGGTACGGCAGGGGCAAGCAGGCTCTTGCAAACTACGCAGAGGCAAAGGCGCGTTTCGAGAAACTCCTCCCCGCCTGGGAAATCGCCTTCGAGCAGATGCTTGTAAACCACCTCTTCTTCGAACGTTTCCCCTTCCAGGACCGCCCATTGGACCTGCCTGACGAGTTTCTGGGGGTGTGCGCGGTCTATTCGATGCTGCGCTTCCTCTGCCTGGGGTGGATTGCCGAACACCCCTCGGAGGCAAAGTTCATCGACGTCTGCGCAGCCGCCTTCCGCCTCGTCTCCCACACTTCCTTTGACGCATACGCCTCCACACGCCTCAAGGAGCTGGGCTGCACGGAGGAACGGCAGCTGGCCGCCCTTATACAACTGTAACCGCGAGCTTGCGCGCAGCGTGAAGAAACGCGGGCTCTGCCCCGCGCGAAGAAGCGCAGGCTTGCGCAGCGTGGAGAAGCGCAGGCTCTGCCCCGCGCGAAGAAGCGCGGGCTTGCACAGCGTGGAGAAGCGCAGGCTCTGCCCCGCGCGAAGAAGCGCGAGCATGCGCGCAGCGTGAAGAAACGCGGGCTCTGCCCCGCGCGACGGCCTGTCCTGTGCGCCGAGCGCAAGCGCGGCGATAAAACGGAGACCCCATGAAAACCACCCTTCCACTTCTTCTGCTCTCCCTGCAGCTACTATTTGCGCAAGAGCTCTTTTTCACCAGGCAGCCAGAGAGCTGGCAGGCGAAAAACAACGCCGCTGTTTCTGCTTCAGCGGAGGCCGTACGCACGGAAATCGATACAACACGCTTCAACTTCGCCTGGTGGCGCACTGCCATCCCGCCGTGCGAGTATGGGCAGATACAAGGCTTCACAGGGAGGGTTCGACTGGTCAGCGGCAACGGGGGGATATTTTCCGCGAATGTCGTCATGTTCCGCGAGCCAATCCGCTATTATCATCAGACAATCATGTACTTACGGCAGGGCGACAACGGCTGGCACGAGTTCTTCCTCCCAACAACCGCCTTTGCCCCCCATGGGGGCACGACAACGCCATTTGCCGTGAAGGAGCTGATGGGGGGCGACAACCTGCAGTTCATCCTGGAGAAGCTGCGCGACACGACTGTTGTCGAACTTGATTCCCTGCGCGTGGTGCTGGCTTCAGAGTCTCAAACAGAACTCAAGCGGCTACGGTCGTTGCATATAAGCAACCGTCTGCGCGAGGGTACAACAACCCATCCTAAGATCCTGCTGAAAGGGGAGTTTCTGGAAAAGGTGCGCGCCAAGGCGACGGCGGGCGGCATGGCGCAGACGGGCTACGAGACCCTGCTCCAATGGGCCAACACCTATATGGAGAGCGTGGATGAGAACGAGCCGTTGAAGGCGGTGCTTGCCTTCCGCAACAACGAAAGCGTCAATTTCCAGAAGAACCGCGCCGCCTTTGAATACCTGCTGCGAGACGCCTCAACCCCCGTGGAAATCCTTGCGGCAACAGGGCTTATCACTGGTGAGGAACGTTATTCGCGCAAGGCTGCCACCATGCTGGCGAATATGGCCGAGCAGCTTGACGCAAGCAGCCCGGAGCTGGCGTTTGGCTTCTACTACACGCGCACACTCTATGTGCGAGCCCTGGCCATGGGCTACGACTGGTGCCACGATTTCCTCACCCCAGAGCAGCGGATGACCGTCAGGACGACCCTTCTGGGTCTCGTGCTGGAAATCTACGACCGCAGCTGGCAAGAGCACTGGGGACGACATCCACTGCAACGCATCTGGAACTGGAACCCTGGCCTGATGAGCTGCGCTGGCCTGGGGCTGCTGGCACTTGAGGGCGAAACGACCGAACCCGAGGCCGCCATGATTTTCGAGTGCAGGCGCCACCTGCGCGACTACCTCACCCTCGGCATCGACGCCGACGGCGCGTGCTTGGAGGGCCCCGCCTACATCAACTACGGCATCGGCTGCGGCATCATCTTTATGGAGGCACTGCGCCAGCAGGGACGAGGTGACCTCTTCACCGACACCAATGCACACATCATTGTCCCATGGCTTGCCTTCGAAATGCTGCCTGGACGCACAAGCTGGAACGACCTCAACGACTGCAACCGCGCCCTGCCTTCAAATGGGCAGTTCTACCACTATGCCCTGGGGCGTTATGCCGAGCTGGCGCAGTATGAGCCTGCCAGAA
Organism: Victivallales bacterium; assembly: GCA_017458805.1. Taxonomy (GTDB): domain Bacteria; phylum Verrucomicrobiota; class Lentisphaeria; order Oligosphaerales; family Oligosphaeraceae; genus RGIG3456. The sequence continues at coordinate 2,420 of JAFTAC010000041.1, forward strand.
AGGGCGAAAAATGGCCTGCCTCCCCCGCCACAACCGCCAGCCTGGAGTACTTGCGCCACTTTTCAGAGAAGCCAGGCGAACGCCCCCTCAGCTATGAATCGCTGGGACGGCTCCTCTCCTGGAGCTGGAGCGCAGGTCCGCTCTACAAGAACCTGGCTCTGATGAATGCACAGCTCTCCCTCATCAATACCTTGTTCTTCAACTACATGCAGCCTGTTGACGACCCTGCGGAGCTTCTGCCCAATTCCCTGCATTTCAGAGGGCGCGGACTGGTTGTCAGCCGCATAGGCTTCGGTCCTGAATCTTTGCATCTCGCCGTGGAGGCAGGCCCCCACGCAGCCGGTCACGACCAGGCGGACAAGGGCAGCTTCACCTTGTCTGCGTATGGCATGAGCATTTTCATCGACAGTGGCTATGGCAACGACGGGCAGCTCCGCAAGAGCAGCAGCAGCCACGCCCACAACATGGTGCTTATCGACGGTCAGGGGCAACACCTCTCCCCCTACCACAACAACAGCGGCGGCGCCATCACAGGCTATTCGCATACAGATGCCTACGACTGGATTCGCGTGGATGCGGAAGAAGCCTGGAACACGGAGTACATCAACGACTTGCACCCCATACCAGCCGATGGCAACGTGAAGCGCTATGAGCGGCAGTTCCTGCTGCTGCGCCCCAGCGGAAACCATCCGCCCTGCCTCGTCATCGCCGACGACATCTGCAAAAACGATGAAGCGAAGCACACATTCTCATGGCTGTGGCACTTTGACACGCACCTGAAAATCACGGATAATGGCGCACAGGTCACGCTGGGCTTCAACAAAGAGGGACTGCCTGTTTTCATCACGCGAGAAAACAAGGGCGACGCCGAGGCTACCTTTGCCTTCACGGTTCCCGCCAACGGCGACTACAAGCTGGCAGGGCTCACCGCCGCGCGGGGTGCCTCCATTGGACAGTCCGACAGCTTCTTCCTTGATATCAACGGAGAGGAGCTGGGCGCCTGGGATATCACCCCCACGCAGAATCTCGCCTGGTCAGAGGTGAAGGGGCGCGGTGAAACCGTGCCACGCAAGCTCACCTTGAAGGCGCAGGAGAAGGTGGTTGTCCGCCTGCGCAAGCGCGAATGGGGGGCAGCTCTCGCCAAAATGGCGCTTGTGCCCTACGATGCGGTGATAGACGCAACGCCTGAGCTCGCCTCCAAGAACACCGTGGTGCTCACTATAGCTGATGCAGAGCAGAACAAGGAGAAGCCGTTCGAGGTGGTGCCCTTCGGCGCAGAAGAGGCCACCGATGCGACGGCAACCCTGTTCATCGTCGGCACGCCTGATGGACAGAACACCCACGACTGGTACGAGACCTCGCACAACGGCACGCACCAGCGCTTCATCCACACCGTGAAGGATGTGGAAAACCCGCACTTCCTGATGGTCGCCGTCCCCAGACATGATAATAGCCAGCCGCTGCCGAATGTGGAGAAACTGTCGGCGAGTAGTCTGCGCCTCCGCTGGCCCGACGGTCGTGAGAACACCATCTCCTTCGACCACCTTGCACCACCGACGGTACAATAAGAACCATAGCGATAGCGGGGCGACTATGCGGACCTGACATCCTGCGTACAGAACAGGCTACTTCTCCCAGGCGTCCAGAAGCCGCTGGCGCGAGGAGAAGGAGTACTGCTGGAAGCAGTTGCGCATCTCGATGATGACGGGGCAGCGGAAGGTGCCGTTCTGCCAGTGGCGGAAAAGGGGTTCCAGCAGGGGGAAGCCTGCCGTGCGCCCCGTGATGGGGCGATGCCCGTCTGGGAAGGGTTGCTCAATGGAGCGGTCGGTTTCGTACTGGTGGATGTGGATGCCGTTGATGAGGTGTCCACCCGCCGCCATCCAGGTGTCCAGCGTGTTTTCCCAGTGGAATGGGTAGTTGGTGTAGGCGTGGCCCACGTCCAGATGGCAGCCGACCATCTCGCCGCAGGTGTCGCGCAGGCGTTCTACGAACTCAAGCCACTCCTCGATGACCAGTCCGTAGCGTCGCTTTTCATCGGTGGGTGTGCCTGGCTTCGTGTGCATGTTCTCAATGCCGACCGTGATGCCCAAATCGACCATCGCCTTAATCTTCTCCTCGAACATGCGGAAGACGGCCTCGCGATTTTCCTTCATAAAGGCCACTGAATAGCGCGGGACATGTTCCGTGACGCGTTTCACCCCCAGCTTTTGCAAGTAGTAGAGCAGCTTCGTCTTGCCTTCCTCCAGATAGAAGTCCTGCAGGTGGAACGAAAGGCACTTGCCGCCCGCCTCGCGCCATTTTCTTATCGCCGCATAGAGCGACCTGTGGTTCGTTGCATCCAGCACATTGTGGCGCAGTTCCACCACCTTGACGCCCATTTCAGTTGCCTTTCGCATGTTCTCCCGCACGTCTCCCTGCAGGGAGATGCCCAGGTGGTCGGCGAACTCCTGCCGCGCCGCATCGCACCACTCGTCAAAGTAGTCGGGCGGATTCTGCTTGAAGAGAATGTGCGCGGAGCCGTTGCGCGGGCAAATCACCGTGGTGGCGGGCGACATCTCATGCAGGCGCTTTCTGACCATAAGGCCGTGGCGGTATGTCCACATGGAATGTTCGGCGCGCAGCGTCTCGTTCAAGTGGCCGACGATAATGTTTTTGGGCTTGAAATCCAGGCAGAAACGGCAGAAGTCATCCAGCATGGGGAACGTCTTGAGATGGGAGACCTGCCGCCCCAGCCAGACATGCGCAAAGAGCCAATCGGCGTTCCGCATCGCCTTTGGAATCGCCTGGTGATAGTCCCGAACATCCACGGGAAACGCAATGCGAAGGCCGTCGGGCAGCTCTGCCAGAAAACTGGATTCAGGCACCTGGACAGCCGCCCCCTTCTCGCTGTGGAAGCCAGGAAACGCCGTGAGGCGGATGCCCTTGTGCTCAAAGCTCTCGCCGTCCTTCAGGATAGTCACCTGCGAGGGAGCCACAAAGCACTCGTCCATTACCTGTGCGGCCATGAACTCGGGGATGACCCAGTGAAGCGTGCGGGATTCCGCCATTATCTTCACCATGCGCTTGTCATAGTGGTCTGCGTGCAGATGGGAAAGCACACAGAAATCATACGTCGCCAGACGCCGTGCTATCGCCTCCACCGTCTCCTGGTCGCGGATGGCGCGCGGCGCAGGGTCCATGCACCAGCGACAATTCTGTCCCGTAGAGAAAATCCAGCAGGAGGAAAAGGTCAGATGCACCACCGTGTGCTCCCTGTCCGCACACTTCTCCACATTGTCCAGCACATGGAACCAGTCCTCCGCACTCCGTGCATCGACTTCTTGCTTGATTTCCGCGTATGTTTTTTGCATTCAATTATCCTTACTTTAATTTATGTTTCTAGAGATTCTAGAGATTCTAGAGATTCTAGAGATTCTAGAGATTTTTAGAATTATATCTTTTCAAAGCTCTGTTTTCAAGTCGATTCCTCAACGATTTTACAATTCTAGCATTAACCTCACTTGAAAATCACTCAAAAACAAGCATAGTATAGTAAGGCAATTTAATTAAAATATGGAGTAAGGAATCAATTGGAGCGTGAATATGAGTTCAAAGCAGTCAATACGCGCAGCCAGCTGGTGGATTTCCTGGCGGGAGCTGGAATGGCCGACTGTCGATAGCCTGGATGCCATACGGAAGCGTGCAGATGAGTTCGCAGCCTCGGGAGTCAATACCGCCATGGTTTTCGGGTGCCATTTCCGCTGGGACTTCATGCCCTGGTGGGGAATGCTCCACGACTACCTGGCGCATGTCCGCGAAGAGCTCAACCAGCGCGGGATACGCCTGTTCGACCACCATTCCGCCGTGCTGACCCACCGCTATGAGAATGCGGAGCAGATGCGCCGCATCATGATGCACCAGGGTTCGCATCTGCCCGTCTGCCCAGACCGCCAAAGCGCGGCCTCCTGGACCTACAACGGCCAGCTGCTCAACAGCTGGCGCATGGTGGATATCACTACAGGCCAGCCCCTCTGGCTGGAGAGCTACGACGCCGAATCCTACTGCCCCGCAAACCCCAATTTCATCGAATCCTACTGCAAATATGTGAAGCAGCTTCTCACGGAGACGGGCATCGACGGGCTCATGTGCGACGACATCGAGTTCTTCAAGCCCTTCTGCACCTGCGGCTGCCCCTCGTGCCGCGAACGCTTCTGCAAACGCACAGGCTTCGATTTGCCCAACACCAGCGACACCTCCTTCTGGGGCAACTGGGAGAATCCTGCCTGGCGGGACTACATTGACGACCGTTTCGCCATCGTCGCCGAGTTCTACGCGCATGTACGGGCCGCCCTGCCCTCCCGCGACTACCCGATGCTGGCGTGCTGCAGCGGCTGCTGCACGGACTTTGCCCTCAGCTACGCGCACGACCTCGCAGATCAGTTGAAAGATGGCAGTTGCAACATCGCCAACCTGGAAATCGTGGGCAATACCCCGCCTGGCCCGATGGACCGCAACACCAAGTTCACCGACCGCATGATTCAGGCCGCCTACCACATCGGAGTGGCTGACGAGCACAACGCGCCCGTGCTAGCCATCGCCTACGGCTTCATTGAGGACAATGCCAAGGCGGGCTGGTCGCTGGTCAAGTCGCTGGGCGGCAACCTCTGGTTCTCGACGCTGCCCTACCGTCTCGGCCTGAGCCACAAGCACCTCGACGCCCTGCCTGGCCATGCGGCCCCCGCCGCCAAGGCCTTCAATTTCGAAAAGAACCATCCAGAGCTATTCAGCGGGGAACTCTTCAACCGCTGCACCCTCTTCTTCTCGCGCCACACCCGCAACCACACGGCGTTTGGCTCCATGGTTCACGGCTTGGCAAGCGACTACCGCAAGGTCCTGGCGTTGTTCCTGGAAGCGGGAATGATCCCCAAGGTGGTGACCGCCATCCCAACAGAGCCCTTCGGGCCCCTGGTCCTGCCCGATGTCGCCCTGCTCACCGATGAAGAGACCGCAGCCATCGAGGCATTCATCGCCAAGGGCGGCAAAGTCGTCGCCTTCGGTCCATGCGGCTGGCGCGACTGCTCGGCAGGCTGGACAGCCCCCATGCGCCCGAAGGGCGATATTTTCCGCTCGCCTATTGAGTGGATGACCGTATGGGACGGCTCTGCGCCGCCCGTGGCTGGTCCGCAGGGCTGGCGCGAGGTCTCCAAGGGCTTCTTCTACAATCCTGCGCGGCTTGACGACGACACTTTGACCAAGGAGAGCCTGCTGGCGCAAGTCACGCCCCTCCTGCCCTCCATACCTGGCATCAACTCCCTCGCAAACGACGGTTTCTTCGCCACAGCCCACCTCCTGCGCAACGGCAGAACACTGCTTTTCTTTGTGGCAATGAACTACGATGTCCAGCTGGATGAAGAGCTGGAGGCGGAACGCCAGCACCGCACGCGCGTGAACATCATGCGCCAGGCACCGCCATGCGGACAGTCTGGCGACATATCCATCGCTCTAGCAAACGGTTGGCGGCTTGCCAATGTCATTCTCCCCTTCAAGGAATGCACACCTGAATACGACGAAGCAGGTCGCATCAAGCTCAACGCCCAGGCGAATGTCGTCCTGGCGGAAATAACGCGTGAATAGCTTATGAAAGAAGACAGCAAACTACCTGAAGACAGCATCAACTCCCCCCTAGCCCACATCAGCGTGGCAGCGCCGACACCGCAGGTGCTGCGCACGCTGGAGCTGGGAGTCATCTCCATTGTCCACTACGGGTTGAACACCTACGAAGACACGGAGTGGGGGTATGGCAACGCCTCGCCCGCACTCTTCAATCCACCCAAGCTGGATGCAAATCAGTGGATGGCGGCAACCAAGGCGGGGGAAATCAAGCGCATGGTCTTTGTCTGCAAGCACCACGACGGC